>NZ_JBFTMA010000024.1:0-19540 GCF_056396725.1 Bacillus sp. 05T31 | reverse complement strand
GCTTTAATCCGTGGGAGGCTCTATTCCCACGGATTATTAGCCTTCACCAATCGGGTTTTTACGGGCAGTTTGATTTCTCGCCTAACCTCTTTGCTTCAACCGAATTTTGAGGCGGGAGTCTTACTGCCCGTTAAAACGGGATAAAGTGAAGCTGTAATCAATCCGAACGAAAATAAACAAAAAGGCTGTCGTAAATTCCGACAGCCTATAACGAACAACTTCCGCCTTCTTTTAGTACGAGTAACTCTACTGCTAATTTTTCGCATTTTTCAAGTGCAGGTACTTCTTCAAAAGACATAAAGTATATATGTTGAATCTTCTTTGCGATGTATTTCGGATCATCAAACACACTTACGACGTTTACAACATCGCTCGCTTCTGTTTCATAAAACTCCGGTCCCATTTGAAACGGATCCCAATTTTTCACAACCTCAATCATTTTGTCATATGCACCCATCTGCTTCCCGCCTTTTCACTTTTTAATGCTTTTCTTTATCGTATCACATCAGCTATTCTATAAGAAGAGTGAGAATTTTCATAACTTAACAGTTTGACAGAAGAAAGGAGCAAACATATGCAACTATTTCATAAAACGGTAAATCGTCGCGGAACGCATAGTACAAAATGGGATACATATAAAAATGAAGAGCTCATCCACGCTTGGATTGCCGATATGGATTTTGAAGTACCAAAACCAATTCAAACTGCATTACAAAAACGCACAGAACATCCTATTTTCGGCTATACACTTCCTCCTGAAAATATTGGGGATATCATTTGTAATTGGACGAAAAGCCAATACAATTGGGAAATACAAAAAGAATGGATTGTATTTAGCGCAGGTATCGTYCCAGCTCTTAGTACGAGCATACAAGCTATAACGAAAGAAGGAGAAGCCGTACTCGTACAACCTCCTATTTATCCACCATTTTTTGAAATGGTCAAAACAAATAATAGACAATTATGTGAGAGTCCCTTRTTTAAACAAAWTGGCATATATAAGATAGACTTCGAGCATCTAGAAACTCAATTTAAACAAGGTGTAAAACTAATGCTTCTTTGCAGCCCTCACAATCCTATCGGGCGCGTTTGGACGAAAGAGGAGCTAACAAAACTTGGTACGTTATGTACGCAATATAATGTAACCGTTGTCGCGGATGAAATTCACGCCGATATTATTTATAGAGGCCATACTCATACACCGTTGTTGAAGATAACGCTCAATTTGCTTGTGCGTATATTCAAAATCACATACCAGCTCTTTCTGTAATTAAACCAGAAGGTAGTTTTTTACTGTGGATTGATTGTTCCCACTTGGATCTTTCTCAAGATGAACGAACAGCATTGCTTGAAGAGAAAGGTAAAATCATCGTTGAGCCTGGTGAGAAATACGGAACAGGTGGAGAAGCCTATATCCGAATTAACATTGGCTGTCCTAGATCTGTTTTAGAAGAAATTTTAAACAGACTACACCATACATTCTCATAACAAAAAAGGAGGCTATCCCAAAATGATTTTGGGACAACCTCCTTTTTTTGGTAAATCGATATAATTCCACTTACTATCAGGCGGTTTCACAACAAAAGCTACCATTCACGGTAGCTTCTATTTTTTCTTCATATCCGACACTTTTTTCACGATAACACCGCAAGCAATTCGGCCACCAGATTTACCAGTTGGTTGCGTCATACCATCATCAGCGTTTTCTGTAATAATAATAGACGCTCCATCTTTTCTATGAATCGTCGTTTTTCCTTCTTCAAGCGTTATATGCGGAGCATCGATTTCTGCTTTAATCTTTCCCGAACCGTCTGCAAYTACGTTCGGTAAATCACCATTTTCYGCACCTTTCGGATTSARGAGYCCRTGYTTTTTATTATCCGGATTAAAATGATTCCCAGATGATTCGAAACKWGGCGCTTTACATTCTCCGATTTCATGCACATGTATCCCGTGTGGTCCTGGTGTAAAGCCTTCCGCTTTAATCGTAATTTTCACTCCACTTGTTTGCTGAACTACTTTTGCAGTCCCAACTTCATCACCTGAAGCATTATGTAATTTTACATCAATTTCTTTCGGCTTCCCTTGGTCACAACCCGCCATTAGAAATAATAAACAACAACTGAAAAAAAGCCGTCTTTTCATTCAATTCCCTCCAAAATGCTTTCTGCCCTTAGATTGTCCGAGCATAGAGGGAAACATACAAAAATGAATTACTGTTTCTTTTCAGCTAAAAGCTTTTCTTCTACTTTCTGTAATCGCTCTGCTTCTCGTTTTGATACACGAATAAACATACGCCACGTAGCAACCGCACCGATGATAAATAGAACGCAAACAATACCTGGAATAATATACTCCGTTTTATCTTCAGGAAAATATAAAGGCATCATATAGACCCCTCCTTATCAGGGAATTTATAGGAATAATCAACATCGGAATTTTCTGTTATATTATTTTAAATTATAGTTGAAGCCTGGCATATTCTCAAGAGGGCATTCCGAAAGCAAATGATTTCTTTGACTCCTTCGCGCACTTTCCTTACTATAAACTTGAGGTGAAAAATATGAGAGAAACATTTGAAATTGGTGAAATCGTTACTGGTATTTATAAAACTGGAAAATACATCGGCGAAATTACAAATAGCCGTCCTGGCAGTTACGTCGTAAAAGTGTTAGCTGTTTTAAAACATCCGGTGCAAGGTGATTTACATAATGTAAAACAAGCTGACGTACCATTTTTCCATGAAAGACGTGCTTTAGCTTTTCGTGAACAGACGAACATTCCAGAGCAAATGGTGAAGAAATATGAAGGGGAAATTCCGGATTATACAGAGTCACTAAAATTAGCATTAGAAACTCAAATGAATTCATTTTCTGAAGATGATTCACCTTTTGCGGGGCGTAGTCTAGAAACACTTCAGCAATTGAAGCAAGATTACAAACTTTAAAAAACAAAACGACCAAATTACATATTTTGCAATTTGGTCGTTACTGTGTACTCACTTTCTTTAACACTTTCGAAAAATCAACAAGTTCCCCTAATGTCGGAGGTGCTGGTTTGACTAAATACTCTTTATCTTTTTCTACTAACTTAAAAATATTATATGTCGTCATCGCATCATCAAGYGCACAATGATGCTTTCCTGTTCCTGCTTTTCCATACGCCTCAATTGCYTTCCACAGCCCTGTTTGATTTCTCTCTCCAAAAAACTTCTTATACTCAAGCGATAAATCACGACACTGTCCAAAGAATGGAAATTCTACTCCCGCCATTTCACAGTTATGCTTTAAGACTTTCATATCCATATTTCCCCACGTTACAATTGTCGGTTTACCACTCTTTTCATATTCTGCAAGTTTCTCAACAAGTTCATGAAAAGAAATTCCTTTGTCCACTACTTCCTGTTTAATTCCTAAAAATTTTTTACATCGATCCGTTAAAGACGGAAATGTTTTCGGTCTAATATGCGATGAATACGTATCTTCCACCTTACAACCAACAACTGAAACGAGTCCGACCTCAATAATTTCTGGGAAAAAACCTTTTGGCTTTTTTCTATGCTGGGGCATCGTAAACTCAAAGTCTAAAAACAAAAATCGTTGTTCATCCATACGATCCCTTCCTTATCATATTTGTCATTCCTTTCTATTTGACACTCCTACACGAACAAGCTCGAATGCTGATTCGATTTTAAATATTCAGATTGGATGTATCTTATATATATGTCAGATGCCCACAAATATTTTTAAAAATAAGAAAAAATGACCTATGCAGAAAATATGACAAAATAAACCCTTTCATTTACATCCGCCATTTTTCTACTTTATAATGACGKTATGTGTGTTTCATCTAGTTAATTTTTTGACACACTAAGAAAAGTGAATGAAAGGAGATGAGAGTTTTGCACGAAACAACGCAAGAACTCGCAAACTGGCAGTATTATTTCGCTATCGCAGTCTTTTTAATTACATATGCCATTATTATTTCTGAAAAAATTAACCGTGCTGTCATCGCACTTCTTGGTGCAGCATTCATGGTAATTGCAGGGGTCGTTGACTTACACAATGCCTTTACGAAACATATTGAATGGGGAACAATTACATTACTCATCGGTATGATGATACTCGTAAACATTACAAGTAAGTCAGGTGTCTTCCAATACGTTGCCATTAAAGCCGCAAAAGGAGCACAAGGAAATCCAATTAAAATTTTAATTTCACTTTCCTTACTTACCGCGCTCGGTTCCGCATTTTTAGATAACGTTACAACAGTACTTCTTGTTGTTCCAGTTACTTTATCTATTACGCGCATCTTGCAAGTAAATCCTGTTCCATATTTACTTTCTGAAATTATTTTTTCAAATATCGGAGGAACAGCAACATTAATTGGTGATCCGCCAAACATTATGATTGGTTCTGCAAATAAGCATTTAGATTTCAATGCTTTCTTATTCAACTTAGCACCTATCGTAATCATCATTATTGCTGTTACAGCAACAATTCTTTACTTCATGTACCGTAAGCAATTAATTGCTGATCCTGTACAAATTAAAAAATTAATGAGCTTAGATGAAAAACAATACATTAAAGACCCAGTATTAATGAAGAAATCTTTAACAGTACTTGGCCTGACTATTTTAGGTTTCATGACTCATTCTATTTTCCATATTGATGCAGCTATCATCGCCTTAACTGGCGCTACTGTACTTATGCTAATCGGTGTGAAAGAGCATGAAATTGAAGAGGTATTCGCAAGTGTAGAGTGGGTAACAATCTTCTTCTTCGCGGGACTATTCGTACTCGTTGGAGGACTTATTGATATCGGGCTTATCAAAATGTTAGCTCAAAAAGTAATTGGAATAACAGGCGGAGATATTTCTCAGGCATCTATCCTTGTTCTATGGGTATCTGGTATCGCCTCTGCAACAATCGATAACATTCCATTCGTTGCAACAATGATTCCACTTATTAACGATATGGCAGTTGGGCTAGGTTTATCACCTTCTGACGCACAAATCGACGTACTATGGTGGGCATTAGCACTAGGTGCTTGCTTAGGTGGAAACGGAACATTAATCGGAGCTTCTGCTAACGTAATCGTAGCCGGAATCGCAAGTCGTGAAGGACATAAATTCAGCTACATGGAATTCCTTAAAGTCGGCTTCCCAATTATGATCGTTTCATTAATCATTTCTCATATTTACATTTACTTACGCTATCTTATGTAGTAGAAAAAAGCGCCCTGCTCAGCAGGGCGCTTTCATTCTTTTTTCAGCATATCCGAACTATTATAGAACCAAATATATCGACCGCAGGGCAACTTTGATACGCCTACTCGTTATACCTCACCGGCTCATTCCGAATAATGAACAAATGAATCGGCAAGAAAACCGAAAACGTGATTGTATGAATGATCGTAAATAGTATGGAATTCGTTCCGTATCTATCCAAAATAGCATAGATAAGATAAATAGACAGTACAAGTGATACAGCTGTTGCTAATATATATAGAATTGGTACGAAATTAAAGATGAAGCATCCAACATATATGCCAAATACTTTCCACCCTGCTTCTTCTTTCAAGAAATCTGGTAATTTATCTTTCGCTAAATCACCCCATATCTTACTATTTATAAACGGAATAAAAGCAAGAACACCATCAGTTGCACCATCATTTTTCGCCATCGTATAAAGTGCAAAAGCCGTTAACAAATACGAAATAATTGCCCAAATTATTATAACAAGAATAAACGCAAAACTAAGAGCAAAGAAACCTGCTAGTACGCCTTGATCTTCCATCTTATCCTCTCCTCTCTCTTCTCAACATATTTCATTACAGTGCAAGTTATGTTTTAAAATTTAACCAAACTCTTTGTATAATAAGAAGAGAAAGATAATGAGAGAGGAGTACATACCTATGCATCCATTTGTAAAGGCATTACAAGAGCATTTTACAGCTCATCAAAATCCCGAAAAAGCAGAACCGATGGCACGTTATATGAAAAATCACTTCCCGTTTCTCGGTATTCAAACTCCTGAGAGAAGACAGTTATTGAAAGACGTAATTCAAATACATACTCTCCCAGATAAAAAGGACTTCCAAATTATCGTGCGTGAACTTTGGGACCTACCAGAACGTGAATTTCAAGCTGCCGCACTCGATATCATGCAAAAATATAAAAAACACATAAATGAAACTCACATCCCATTTTTAGAAGAACTTATTGTCACAAAATCTTGGTGGGATTCTGTTGATAGCATCGTCCCTACATTTTTAGGTGCTATCTTTTTAAAACATCCAGAATTAATTTCTGCATATATTCCAAAATGGATTGCATCAGAAAACATATGGTTACAACGTGCCGCTATTTTATTCCAGCTGAAATATAAACAAAAAATGGATGAAGAACTCCTTTTCTGGATTATCGGACAACTACATTCCTCAAAAGAATTTTTCATTCAAAAAGCAATCGGCTGGGTCCTTCGCGAATATGCAAAAACAAAACCAGATGTAGTATGGGAATACGTTCAAAACAACGAACTCGCTCCATTAAGTAAACGCGAAGCAATTAAGCACATTAAGCAAAATTACGGAATAAATAAAGTGAAACTTTAATCCGTGAGGGTTTTGTTCATCCCCCACGGATTATTAGTTGAACCAATCGGGCTTTTACGGGCAGTTGATCACCCAACTAATTTCTGTGCTCCAGCTGAATTTTTGGGTGGGGGGCTTACTGCCCGTTAATGCGGGATAACGAAAAAATAGGCGAGACTCTATCATAGATAGGCACGCCCCTCTATTGTGATTTAAAAAAGAACGTGTTAAAATATGTTCATTATTAATATAAGTAGCGATGACGGACTTATAAGTACTTGCACAAAAAGCGATTCAGGGATAGTGAAAGCCTGAAGCTGCAAGGAAACGGCAGTCTCGAGCAATACGTGATGAAAGTGGATGTGCAAAATGCACATCAACTAGGGTGGAACCGCGGGTATATACAAGCTCGTCCCTAGGCATGATTGCCTAGAGACGAGCTTTTTTTGTATTTTAAAATTAAAAGCGCAAGCGGCTCGCTCAGAATGTGAGGGGGATGGAGCTTCTGACATAGATGCGTTTTTGCCTCGGCGGAAGAAGCGAAGCCACCGAACATTCTAGCCGCTGGAGCTGGATATACCTAAAAGCGGAGGTGACTTGCTCAGAACAGAAGGGCATTGGAGCTCCTGACGAAGAGGCGCTTTTTGCCTCACAGGAAGGCGCGAAATGACCGACTGTTCTAGTCACCAGAGCTGGAGCTAGCGGAGATGCCCCGTTTCCAAAGTACCCATCACGTCATCGCAAATACGTTAACTTTCAAAAGGAGGATTTTATTATGTATTCAATGGAACAAGTTGTAAACTTAGCGAAACATCGCGGTTTCGTTTTCCCTGGTTCTGAAATTTACGGTGGTCTTGCAAACACATGGGATTACGGTCCACTTGGAATCGAATTAAAAAATAACGTCAAAAAAGCTTGGTGGAAAAAATTCATTCAAGAATCTCCACACAACGTTGGTTTAGATGCTGCTATTTTAATGAACCCAAAAACTTGGATCGCTTCTGGTCACGTTGGTAACTTTAATGATCCAATGATCGACTGTAAAAAATGTAAAGCTCGTCACCGTGCTGACAAATTAATTGAAGATGCATTAGACGCAAAAGGCATCGAAATGGTCGTTGACGGTCTTACTTTCGACCAAATGGCTGACTTAATGAAAGAACATGAAGTAAAATGCCCAGATTGCGGTAGTCAAGAATTCACGGAAATCCGTCAGTTCAACTTAATGTTCAAAACATTCCAAGGTGTTACAGAGTCTAGCACAAACGAAATCTTCCTTCGTCCTGAAACAGCACAAGGTATTTTCGTAAACTTTAAAAACGTACAACGCTCTATGCGTAAGAAACTTCCATTTGGTATCGGCCAAATCGGTAAAAGTTTCCGTAACGAAATCACACCTGGTAACTTCACATTCCGTACACGTGAATTCGAACAAATGGAACTTGAATTCTTCTGTAAGCCTGGTGAAGATTTAGAGTGGTTCGCATTTTGGCGTGAAACTTGTAAAAACTGGTTACTTTCACTTGGTATGACTGAAGAAAGCATGCGTCTTCGTGACCACGGTGAAGACGAATTATCTCACTACAGTAACGCAACAACTGATATTGAATTCAGATTCCCATTCGGTTGGGGCGAACTATGGGGCGTTGCATCTCGTACAGACTTCGATTTAAAACGTCACATGGAACACTCTAACGAAGACTTTAACTATATCGATCCACAAACGAATGAGCGTTACGTGCCTTACTGCATCGAGCCATCTCTAGGTGCAGACCGTGTAACATTAGCATTCTTATGTGATGCATATGAAGAAGAGCAATTAGAAAACGATTCTCGTACAGTTCTTCGTTTCCACCCTGCTTTAGCACCATATAAAGCAGCTATCTTACCATTATCTAAAAAGCTATCTGAAGGTGCTACTGAAGTATTCGCAGAACTAGCTAAAGACTTCATGGTAGACTTTGATGAAACTGGTTCTATCGGTAAACGTTACCGTCGTCAAGACGAAATCGGTACTCCATTCTGTATCACATACGACTTCGACTCTGTTGAAGACAAAGCTGTTACAGTACGTGACCGTGACACAATGGAACAAGTTCGTATGCCAATTAGCGAACTAAAAGGTTTCTTAGAGAAAAAAATCCAGTTCTAATTATAAAGTGAAACTTTAATCAGTAGGGGTTTTGTTCATCCCCCACTGATTATTAGCCTTCACCAATCGGGCGTTTACGGGCAGTTGATCTCCCACCTGAATTTTGAGGTGGGAGTTTTACTGCCCGTTAATGCGGGATAAAAAAGAGGCAGCTCATAAGAGCTGCCTCTTTTCTATTTTTCACGTTTTTCTTTAATTGCTACTGTACATCTTGATATGCATAGTAAATCATCATTTTCATCAATGATGCGAATATCCCAAACCATTGTCGATTGTCCTCTATGTATCGGTGTTCCAATTGCTGTTACAATTCCATCTTTCTTTGAGCGAATATGATTTGCATTAATTTCTAATCCGAAACAAATACATTTTTCTTGATCAATTAAATTGTATGAACCAACACTTGCCACAGTTTCTGCTAATGCAACAGATGCACCGCCATGTAAAAATCCAAACGGCTGATGCGTACGTTCATCAACAGGCATTGTAGCAACTACTTTATCCTCTGTCATTTCTAACAACTCAATTCCAAGCGAATCCATTAAAGTTTTTGACATATCGTTTTCAACCTCTCTCCCTTTAGATCAAATGTATAATTTTACCTGTTTAATTTCAAACTACCTATAACACTTATATAAGGAGGTTTCACCTAAATGAAACAGAAATTTTGTATACTATTGCTTATGTTCTCCTTGCTGACTATTGTACCAAATTGTGCAATAGCAGCCAAAGCATCCAACCTGACAATCAATGTTAAGACTGTAACGCAAAAAGGTAAGAAACCTTATATAGAATATCAAATTAATAGGCCTTCCTTTCACAACTTTTCTGATTCGAAATTTCAAAATAAGCTGAATTCCTATTACAAAAACTCTACTACTAAATTTAAAAGTAAATTAGAAAAAGAAGCGAAGAAATATTATGAAGAAACAGAAGGATCTAGCACACCTTTTCATCCATACGTTGCAAATGTTGACTATAAAGTAGCTTTAAACAAACCACCTTTCCTAAGTCTATATGTGAATTACTATCAATATACAGGCGGAGCGCACGGACTGTATACGTGGAAGGCAAATACATTTGATTTAAACGAAAAAAAATTATTACACTTAGACGATTTATTTCAACAAGAGGATAAATATAAAGAAATAATTCGCACAGAGATTGTAAGACAAATTAAACAAAATGAAAGCATTTATTTTCCTGATGCAGTCGAAAAAGTAACGAGCACTAAAAAGTTTCACTACTTTTTAGAACCCGATAATCTTGTGATTTATTTCCCTTTATATGAAATTGCTCCTTATTCAAGCGGAATTCCGCAGTTTCGTATTCCATACACATTGCTTAGAGACTATTTAAAGCCTTCTTATCAAAATATTTTGATTGACAACAAGTAAATATTTTCGCTACGATAATGTTAACCTAAACACAACTGGAGGTTAACATTATGAAGAAGCTTCATGTTTTAGATTTAGCATTAGCTGCCATGTTCGTCGCTCTTATGGCTATTGGTGCAAATATTGTATCGTGGGCACCATTCTTACAAATAGCGGGCATTCCATTATCTATGCAACCATTTTTCGCAATTTTAGCAGGTCTTCTTCTTGGGAGTAGACTTGGGGCATTATCAATGACTGTTTACATGCTTGTTGGAGTAGCAGGTGCGCCAATCTTCGCTAACTTCAAAGCTGGATTTGGAGCACTTTTAGATCCTACTGGTGGYTTTATTATCGCATTTATTATCGTTGCTTACGTATCAGGAAAACTAGTAGAACAAAAAGAACGACCAACATTCAGTACATTTGCAATTGCCTCTTTCACAGGAATCATTTTAACGTATATTATCGGTACTACTTATATGTACGGGGCAGTCAATTTCTTCATGGGTGGTAATATGAGTTATAAAGCGGCTTGGATGATTATGATGTGGTTCGCAGTAAAGGATATTGCGTTTACAATTATCGGCGCTATTATCGCACCTCGCATATACTATGCTGTACGTCGTTCCGCTTATCAGCATTCTCATTCGACGATTTCATAATAAACAAGGAGCTGTTCCTATAGGAACAGCTCCTTGTTTATTATATTAAGACTCTTGCTTCATTTGCTCGTCTAAAACTTTCTTCATCATTACTAGCATATCATCACGTAATTCTGGGTGCTGCAATGCCATTTCAATTGTCGTTTGAACGAATCCTAATTTTTCACCAACGTCATAACGCTTTCCTTCRAAATCATATGCAAATACACGTTGAATTTCATTTAAGCTTTGAATTGCATCCGTTAACTGAATTTCGCCACCCGCTCCAACTTGTTGCTGTTCYAAGAACATAAAGATTTCAGGAGTTAAAATGTAACGTCCCATAATCGCTAAGTTTGAAGGCGCAGTACCTTGCGCTGGTTTTTCAACGAATTTACGAACTTGATAACGACGTCCCTCTTGCTCTAACGGATCAATAATTCCGTAGCGATGTGTTTCTGCTTCAGGAACAGTTTGTACACCAATAACAGAAGAAAGTGTTTTGTCATACTCGTCCATTAATTGACGTAAACATGGTTTTTCAGCTTGAACGATATCATCGCCTAATAATACTGCAAACGGCTCATCACCAATGAATTTACGTGCGCACCAAACAGCATGTCCTAATCCTTTTGGTTCTTTTTGTCGAATGTAATGGATATCTACCATTTTAGAAGAAGCTTGTACTTTTTCAAGTAACTCATACTTTTTCTTCTCTAATAAGTTTTGCTCTAATTCAAATGCGTTATCAAAATGATCTTCGATAGAGCGCTTTCCTTTACCAGTAACGATAATAATATCTTCGATGCCTGATTTTACTGCTTCTTCTACGATGTATTGAATTGTTGGTTTATCTACAATTGGAAGCATTTCTTTTGGCATTGCTTTCGTTGCTGGTAAAAAGCGTGTTCCTAATCCCGCTGCCGGGATAATTGCTTTTCTCACTTTTTTCATGACAAATACCCTCGCTTTTCATTCTAATTCTCTTAGTAAAGTGCAAATTTATAACACTCGCTCGTAATAATCCTCTACATCAAACAAAACTATAAGAAAAGAGGAGGCCGTTCTCCGTTCTCCCCTTTTCCTATCTGTAGCACTCTATTCTATTATAAACGATTCATAATATCTTCTTTAATAGTAARTAACTTTTGTTCACTATTTTGTAAGGAATCATCTTGTACACCAAAGTAGAATTTAATTTTCGGCTCTGTTCCAGATGGACGTAAGCAGAACCAAGAACCATCTTCTAATTGATATTTTAACACATTTGATTTCGGTAAGTGAATCTCTTCCTTATTTCCATCTTGTAACGTTGTAATGATGCTTTCYTTATAATCCTCMACYGCAACGACTGTTAAACCAGCTACTTCTTTCGGAGGATTCCCGCGGAATGTTGCCATCATCTTTTGAATCTGTTCGGCACCATCTTTTCCTTTTAACGTTAACGATACAAGGTCCTCACGGAAGAACCCATACTTCTTAAATACTTCTAGCAGACCATCGTATAACGTTTTACCTTGTGATTTGTAGTATGCAGCTACTTCACATGCAAATAGGACTGATTGCACCGCATCTTTATCACGGCAGAATGGACGGATTAAATAACCATAGCTTTCCTCATAACCGAATTGGAATTCATATTGTCCGCTTTCTTCGTACTGTTTAATTTTTTCACCGATAAATTTAAATCCAGTTAACGTATCAACTGTATCTAAACCGTATGATTTTGCGATTGTACGGCCAATTTCAGACGTTACGATTGTTTTTAAAACAACACCGTTTTCTGGAAGCGTTCCGTTTTCCTTCTTTTGTGATAATAAGTAATCAAGCATTAACGCACCTGTTTGGTTACCAGTTAACACTTGGAACTCACCATCATGATTGCGAACTGCTACACCTAGACGGTCTGCATCAGGATCTGTTGCGATTAACACATCAGCGCCTACTTTTTCACCGTCGCGAATTGCATACTCAAACGCTGCGTGCTCTTCTGGATTTGGTGATTTTACTGTAGAGAAGTTTGGATCTGGTAACTCTTGCTCTTTTACAACTGTTACATTTGTAAATCCAACTTCTTCTAAACCACGGCGTGCTGAAATGTTTGATGTTCCGTGTAATGGTGTAAAGACGATTTTTAAATCTTTTCCTACTTCTTTCACCATCTCTTTATTAATAATGACATTGTTCAATTCTGCCGCATATGCATCATCTACTTCTTGTCCAACTATATGTAATAAGCCATCAGCTTTTAATTGCTCAACATCAGCAACTTCAACTGTTAATTCATTTTCTACTGCATTTACATAGCTAATTAACTCATCAGCTTCTTTTGGAGGCAACTGCCCACCATCTTCACCATATACTTTATAACCGTTATATTCGGGCGGATTATGGCTTGCCGTAAGAACGATTCCACTTACTGTATGTAAATGACGAACTGCGAAAGAAAGCACTGGTGTTGGACGTAAGCTTTCAAATACATATGTTGTAATACCCTGTGCACCAAGAGTAGCAGCTACTTCCATTGCGAATTCAGGTGATTTATGACGAGAATCATACGCGACAACAACACCACGTTTTTTCGCTTCTTCACCTGATTTTTCAATAAACCTAGCTAATCCTTTTGTTGCTTTACGAACTGTATATACGTTTAAACGGTTCGTACCAGCACCAAGTTCACCACGCATACCACCTGTACCGAACTCTAGATTTTTATAAAAGCTATCCTCGATTTTCTTCTCATCTTGCTTCATGTTTTCTAGCTGTTCTTTTAATTCTGTGTCTAATTCTGCATATGAAAGCCAGCGACTAAATTCTTGTTTCCAATTCATACTTCCATCTCCTCTCGCCTGTCGTACCTTCATTATATGAAAAAAACAACCTGCATCTCAATATTTTTTAAAATCTAGCAGGATTTTACTATAAATATTTGTATACACTATGGTTAAATACTCCACCAAAGGGAATGAGGATTATGCAAGAATGGGGCTTGTCAGAAGAGCTCAAAATAAAAACAAAGCAGATGATTGAAATTGCTGAAAAAGAATTATCAAACATGAAGCATGCAATCGATAACGAAGATGAATGTATTTTATGTAAAATGGAAGATATTCATCATATGTTAACAAATGTACAGACGTTAGCAGCTACATATTATATTCAAGCATATTTATCACCTTATACGGAAAGTTCACATTTCATCACTACAGCTGTCCAACATTTAAGCGCTCGAAAACATGGTGCTCTTATTATTGTGGAACGAAGTGACGCTCTTGATTCTTTCATTCAAACTGGAACGACATTAAACGCACACTTAACCGCGCCACTACTTGAATCGATTTTTTACCCAGGGAACCCTCTTCATGACGGAGCCGTTCTCATTAAAAATAATCATATTGTCTCAGCAGCTAATATTCTTCCATTAACAAAAAGTATAGAAATCAATCCTGAGCTAGGAACACGTCATAGGGCTGCAATTGGCTTATCAGAGAAAAGCGATGCACTTATATTAGTTGTCTCTGAGGAAACAGGGCGTACTTCATTCGCTTTAGGCGGGACGTTATATACGATTTCTTTATAGGACGAATCTTTCACTATGTAGCACTTTTTGGAACGGTAAAGTAATAAATGAAATTATATCAACCGTAACTCCAAATATATCGACGTTTCGACAAGGAGTATCGACTTACCGACAAAAACTTACAATAGTCATACCATATCAATAAGAAAAGGCTATCCCAAAAATTTGAGACAGCCCTTTCTTCAAAAATTATTCTTCTCCGAAACGCTCAACAAGTGTTGCAAGTGTACGCACCATTGCACCTGTTGCTCCAGATGGTCCTAAATCATGTGCTCCTGATGTTTCAGATGTTCCAGCGATGTCTAAGTGTACCCATGGTGTTTCTTCTGCAAATTCACCAAGGAATGTCCCAGCCATAACCGCATGTCCTTCACGGCCTGGTGAGTTATTTAAATCAGCAAATTTACTGTTCTTGACACGTTCTTTATCACGTTCAAAAATCGGCAATTGCCAAATTGGCTCATCCGTTTCCATAGAAGCCTCTAACACTTGTTCAAACAATTCTTCATTATTTGTCATCGCGCCTGTTGTATGATTTCCAAGTGCAACAATTACACCGCCTGTTAATGTTGCAACATCAACTAAGTAATTTGCGCCAAGTTTCTTCGCATACGTAATACCGTCAGCTAACGCTAGGCGACCTTCTGCATCTGTATTTAATACTTCAATTGTTTTTCCGCTCATAGATGTAATAACATCATCTGGCTTAAATGCTGTACCACTTACAACGTTGTCAGTTGATGGAATAACAGCAATTACATTTTGCTCGGGGCGAAGTTCACCGATGATCTCCATCGCGCCAAGAACAGCTGCAGCGCCGCCCATATCACCTTTCATACCAACCATGCCTTCACGTGGTTTTAAAGAATAACCGCCTGTATCATATGTAATCCCTTTTCCAACAAATCCAATTACATCTTTCCACTCTTCTTTTCCTTTATAAATAAGAGCGATCATTTTTGGMGGTTCAGTAGATCCTTGGTTTACTGCAAGTAATGCACCCATACCAAGCTCTTCCATCTCTTCTTTCTCAAGAACCTTATAATCCATATCGTATTTTTCTGCTAATTCAACTGCATACTCAGCAAGCTTTGTCGCTGTTAATACGTTTGGCGGCATATTTACAAGCGTACGAGCTGAATTCGTTGCACGTCCATGTACGTATCCTACCGTTAATGCTGCTTCAATTTCTTGTGCATCTTCTGCTGTAATAGCCGTAAACTTCTCTAATTCTACACGATCCTTTTTATCTGCTTTATACGTTTGTAATTCATATGTACCAAGACCTTGTACTTCTGCCGCAATATGAGCTACATCAATCGCATCTAATTTATCTGTCACGAAAGAATCAAGTAAGATTGCTGCATCTTGCACTTTTGCTGCTTGTAACGCTTTAAACGCCTTACCAAGAGCCGCACGTAACGTTTCTGTTGTATATGACTCTTTCTTACCTAAACCAACAAAATAATAACGTTTAACATTTGTTTTTCCTAAGCTATGTACTTTTGAAATGGCTTTCTTCTTAGTTGAAAGTTCTTTTTCTTCTAATAAAACTTGTAATTGTCCTTCAAACGCTTTATCCAGCTCTTGTACAAAGCTACTCKTTTTATCTTCTTCAAATAAGGCAACAATTACCGCTTCATGACTTACTAATTCTTTTTGTACTTGAAACATGTTCAGACCCCCTAAATTTCTCTACGTCCATTATAACTTTATTTTCGATAAAATGCGACAATTCTAAATTCTGTTATTTCATATAAAGTGAAACTTTAATTAATAGGAGTTTTGTTCATCCCCCACTGATTATCAGCCCGCACCAATCGGGCGTTTACGGGTATCAGGGCTCCCACCTACCTTCTTCGCTCCAGCTGAATTTTGAGGTGGGAGTTTTACCGGCCGCAAATAGCAGGATAAAGATGCTATCTCCAATATCTTCTATGGTGAAATAAGACAAGAAAAAAGTCTAGCGTTATTACCACTAGACTATCTTTGTTTTAAATATTGTCCACGAAACACTTGCATCGTTTCGTCTTGATTTAACATCGTTAACTCTTCTTCCGAAAACTTACCATTTCCTATTTTCACTATATACACATTTACTTTTTTCTTACCCCATTGGCTATAAACATCTTTCACCGTATCATAATATAAATCAAGACGATTTCCTTTTATAGCACCGCCCTTATCAGCTACAACACCATATCCGTAACCTGGCACGAATAGAATTGTCCCAAGCGGGAATACGCGCAAGTCAGCAGCGATTGTGGAATATAAATCCCTTTTTGCTTTAACACCTGAATATGTAATGCCATACTCTGGATGCCCCGGCCTCTTTCCAGTTGACTCTATACCTGATGTATAGCCAGTTGCAGTCATTTCTATAACACGATATTTAGACCAGTCATTTGCCTGTTCTAAAGCATTTATCACTTCTTTACTCGGAGCAACTTTTTTCTCAATTTCTGCTGCATGTACTTCTTTTACACTTGTTCCTTCATATGATTTTATAATCTCTAATAAAGAAACTCCTGTGAAAGCCTGCCATGTTACGCATAATGCGAATGCAAGTAAACAAGTCATCATAATGCGAATACAATATCGTTTTAACATTTTTATATTCCACACTCCTTCATCGTTAATCATTCCCTATACGATGAAGGAATATGCAAAAAAATAATCTCCAAATTGATTGGAGATTAAAACATTTGATATCCACTTTTTCGAAGTTTTTTAATTATGATTCCTGCTAAAGCAGCACCTACTAATCCAGTAGATAGAATAAACACATCTGCGTGTCCTAAATGCGATACACTTGTCCCAAATGAAGAAAATGTTTCTTTTGGCTTTGAAAAATAGTCCCATACACTCGCTTTATTAATAATAAGCATACAAATAATCGGATATACAATAACCATTACCCACGTAGCTCGCAAAATCATGTTGAGTAAAAATCCAATTCCAAAAAATAAAATAAAGAACAACATCATTGAAATAAGTAGTACCGGTATACTCACTTCTTCTCCCTCTCCTTCGCATACGCCGTAAACACATGATAAGCCGTATAACCAAATTGCTCTCCTGGATTTAATGTTTTGTCCATTTCAAAATGCGACTCTGCTCTTCCTTCTAATAAATATTTGATGAGTACAGAAGTATTTTGATCATCTGCAATATTTTCTGGATGTAAAAAAGCTACTTCCGACAATTCTTTCTCCTGTACGATAACGTCTTCTCCCTCTGGCTCTAGAAGAAAAATAATCATATTATCACTAATTTCATTATGAATAACACCTGAGCGAATACCAATAATCCCCTTTACATGAGCAACAATGCCTGTCTCTTCCAAAATTTCACGTTTCACAGCTTCATCAACAGTCCCCATCTTCTGTAGCTACTAAGCCACTGACAGCTAACCACACTTTCCCTCGCTTCCCCATGATATAACCTCCTCCATCAAAACGAACAGAATATTCTTTCTTTTTTATATATTATACTATATTTTCAATACGAAAAAAGCAGAAACAGCTCATAGCCGTTTCTGCTTTTTCTACTATATATTAAAAGAACTTCAATTTACCTTTTTTAAGAACTAATAAAGGTCCGCCTAGTAAGAATAAGTAACGGTTGTCRATTACTTTCTTCATGAATGAAGCTTTCCAACCTGTTAACTTTTTRCCCATAACAACGCCCATTGCATCGTCATGACCTAATGAACATACAGATCCTTTATTATCAAATGCGAACTTTTTCATTTCACCTTTGCCGCGAACTAACACAGTTAAATTGTGTGCAATATTATAACCTTCTTGAATTGCAATCTGTGCTGTTGGTGGGTATGGACGGTTAATTTCTTCGTTGATGATTAACGCTGCATCRCCAACCATGAATACATCTTCATGACCYGGAGCGTGCATGTACTCATCCACTTTAATACGTCCGCGCATTGCTTCAAATCCAGACTCTTCCACAATACCATTACCACGAACACCTGCAGCCCAAACTACAGTTTCAGATTTAAGAAGTTCAGCATCATCACCGTTGGCAACGATAATACCTTCTTCAGTTGCTTCCTTAATTGCTGTACCGATGCGGAATTCTACACCTTTTTTCTCAAGTTGTTTTACAGCGTACTCTACTAATGCTGGATCGAAACCAGGAAGTGCTGTTGGAGCAGCTTCTACACAGATGATACGTGCTTTTTCACGTGGAACATCRTACTCTTTGCAAAGTTCAGGAATACGGTTTGCAAGCTCACCTACGTACTCGATACCAGTAAATCCAGCGCCACCAACAACGATTGTTACTAACTCATCACGTTTTTCAGTCGCATATTGAGCGAATTTTTCTTCCATATGCTCACGAATTTGACGAGTTGCATTAATGTTAGTGATTGAGAATGCATGCTCTTTTAATCCTTTAATTCCGAACGTTTCTGATTCGAAACCAAGACCGATTACTAAGTAATCATACTCTAATTCACCATCTTTTAAGATAATACGTTTTTCAGCAGCTTTAATCTCTACTACTGTATCTTGTACAAAGTTCACTTTATTTGTATCGATAACGTCTTGAATATCTAGACAGATTTTATCATCTTGTAATGTACCAGCTGCACTCTCATGTAACCAAGTTGCTTGGTAGTGATAGCTGTTGTTGTTTACTAACGTAATTTCAGCTTCACTTACAGATAATGTTTTTTGCAGACGAACAGTCGTAATCATCCCGCCATAACCTGCACCTAAAACTACGATTTTTGGAGTCTTCACTAAATCACAACCCTTTTCTTTATATAATAGTAATAAAAAATAATACCAAGTACTAAAAACTCTATTTGTCAAGAATGTGGAATTTATCACATTCTATATCATAACAAAACGCAGTCAAAAAATCGTACGAAATTTGTCATAGAAATTTAACATAATACTTCCCTATATTAGTCGGTTTCATTCCATAATTCAAGCACCTAGAGAATTATCAATATTTTAAAATAACATAGCGTTTTCAAGGGTTTTTCATCCTTTTTTTCATGTATTTTCCTTCCGCTATATTTTATACAATTCTAAAACATCTATGCGCAAACTTACTTATTATTCAGTCGTTTTCAGAAGTATTATTAACTGAAATATGCTATCATTTATTTGAAAGTGTCATCATTTGCAGGATTTTCATGTACATATGAACAATATATGAAATC
>NZ_JBFTMA010000023.1:0-21154 GCF_056396725.1 Bacillus sp. 05T31 | reverse complement strand
ATGTTGTTCTGCCCCTAACAAATTACCCGCACCACGAATTGATAAGTCTCTCATCGCAATTTTGAAACCAGATCCAAGCTCTGTAAACTCTTTAATYGCTTGCAGACGCCTCTCTGCAACTTCCGATAACACTTTATCACGTTTGTATGCAAAGTATGCATACGCGACGCGATTAGAACGCCCAACACGACCACGAAGCTGATACAACTGCGATAATCCCATACGATCTGCATCAAATACAATTAATGTATTTACATTCGGAATATCTACACCCGTCTCAATAATTGTTGTACTTACAAGAACATCATGCTGCCCTTCTAAAAACGATAGCATAACAGACTCTAATTCACCTTCATTCATTTTCCCATGTGCGTATGTTACACGAGCATCTGGAACTAACATCGAAATTTCATCTGCTTTTCTTTCAATATCCTCCACACGGTTATATAGGAAGTAAATTTGACCGCCTCTTGCTAACTCTCGCTCTATCGCTTCTCGCATTAACGCTGGATTATACTCTACTACATATGTTTGTACTGGGAAACGATTCTCTGGTGGTGTCTCAATAACAGATAAATCGCGCACACCAAGCATAGACATATGAAGTGTACGTGGAATCGGAGTTGCCGTTAATGTTAACACGTCAACATTTGCTTTCAATTGTTTAATTTTTTCTTTATGTGTAACGCCGAATCTTTGTTCTTCATCAATAATAAGAAGTCCTAAATCTTTATAAGTAACATCTTTAGATAAAATACGATGCGTTCCGATTACAATATCCACCGTTCCATCTTTTAAACCTTTAATCGTTTCATTTTGTTGTTTTCGTGTACGGAATCTACTTAGTAACCCTATATTAATCGGATAATCTTGAAAACGCTCTCGAATTGTTTCATAGTGTTGTTGTGCAAGGATTGTTGTTGGTACTAAAATCGCAACTTGTTTTTCATCCATAATTGCTTTAAATGCCGCACGAATAGCTACTTCAGTCTTTCCATATCCTACGTCACCACAAAGAAGCCTATCCATCGGACGTCCGCGTTCCATATCTTTCTTAATCTCTTCAATAGAACGTAATTGATCCTCTGTCTCTTGATATGGGAATAAAGATTCAAACTCTTGTTGCTCTGCCGTATCTGGTGTATATGCATAACCTTTCGARGCTTCACGCTCGGCATATAATTTAATTAGGTCATCTGCAATGTCTTGTACAGATTTTTCAACTTTCGTTTTGACCTTCTTCCAATCATTTCCGCCTAATTTATAAACTTTTGGTTCCTTACCTTCAGACCCTACGTATTTTTGCACTTGATCAATTTGTTCAATTGGAACGTATAACTTATCATTACCTTGATATTTAATATTTAAATAATCTTTATGAACACCATTAATCTCTAATGTCTCAATACCTAAAAATTTACCTATACCATGATTTACATGAACTACATGGTCTCCAACTTTTAATTCCGAATAACTTTTAATACGTTCAGCGTTAGATAACTTTTGCTTACGTTGTGATTTTTTAACCTTCTTATGAAAAAGCTCCTTTTCAGTAATGACAACAAACTTTTGCATCGGCATTTCAAAGCCTGCATGTAAATCACCTACAGCAATTTGTAACCTTCCAGGCAATAAGATATCTGTCGCCTCTACAATGTCTGCATCAATATCATAATCACTTAAAATATGTTGTAGTTTTTTTACACGTTCATCATCTGTTCCAAGCACAACGGTCGTAAAATTACCTTCATTCCATCTATCAATTTCAGTTTTTAACAAATGCATCTGTCCGTGGAAATCTTGCATCGTTTTACATGTCACATTCACAATATTTTGAGGATGTGTGTGTGCTATATGGCGTAAGAATAACGTTAAATATACAAAACTTCTTTTTTTATTATGAAGAAACTCCTCAAACGAGTGGGAGAAAGATAAATCCTGAATAATTGTTCCTTCGCCAAGAAGTGAGATATACCATTCCGCTTCTTCTGTTTCAAGATGTGATGCTGTTTCTTGAATACGGGAAATCTCATCTAAAATTACAACACCATTTTCTGGTAAATAATCTATCAGACTAGCAGGTTCTTTATAGAAAATAGATAAATATTTAAACATTTGTTCTATACTTTGCCCGTTTTTCAACATTTCAAGTTCATGACTAACCGTCTCAAGCACAGTAGTCTTTAATTTATCATCGGAAAGCTTTTGCATCGTCTTAGTCAAACCTTCTTCAAGATGCTTAATTCCCGATTTCAATTCTTCCTGTGAAAATAAAAACTCTGTTGCTGGACCGAACTTAACACTTTCCTTTTTATCTTGAGAACGCTGTTCATCCACATCAAACAATCGAATAGAATCRACYTSTGTATCRAAGAATTCAATACGAAAYGGTAATTCTTCMGTTAATGGGTAAATATCTAATATTCCCCCGCGTARACTRAAMTCTCCTGGAGCTTCTACCATYGACTTACGCTCRTARCCAATATGATGTAARGTATGCAAGAGTGAATCTAAATCAATCTCTTGCCCTAGATTGATTTCAATTTGCCTTTGCTTCCATAATTCTTTTATTGGTAAAAACCTACGCAGCCCTGCAACTGGCGCTACAATAATCCCATTCTCTCCTGCAGCTAAGCGATTTAACACTTCAATACGCTGTGCCTTCAATTCTGGACTTGCAACACCAACCTCCGATGCTATCAATTCATTTACCGGATATAGCCAAACATCTTTTTCACCAAGTAACGCCACTAAATCTTCATGTACTTTTTGTGCTTGGTATAAATTGTGCGTCACGATAAGTTGTGATTGCTTTGTCTTTTTATATAAAGCTGCCATTAATAATGAACGAGAGGATGTTGCCATACCCGATACAAGTTGTTCTTTCAACCCATCTTCTAGCCCATTAATAACCGATTGTATTTCTTCATTTTTATAAAATTGCTCTAATAAACCTATCATTTTCAAAACTCCTCTCAACATAAAGAGCAAGTTACTATATTTTATGCAAATATTTTGGAAAAAGAAAACAGAAAAATGCTTTGGACATGCCAAAGCGACAACATTTTATTGCAGAAATTTTTCATATTCATAATACTCAGGATAAGATGCGAGCGTTTCTTGACACGATTCACAAATCGTTTTTATATATATATTTCCATTCTCATGAAAATGAATCATATCCACTACTTCTTGCTCTGTTAGTTGAAACAAAACGTCGCTATATACTTTTTCTGCGATAATGGAGCCCACATTACTTCCACAATGTCTACAGTAATAATAACCTTCCATACTAGCCTCCTAAATATCCAATTGCTACTAGTATGGGATAAAACAAAATAAAATATTCCAGATTGTGCGCTTAACTATTAAAAGTATTCATGATTTGGAGAAAAGGTTTATTTAACCATTCCTCACATGCATCTGCTGCATTTTCAATGGATTGATTAACGCCAGATATTTCTTCAGATGTAAAACGTCCTAATACGTAATCCACTACCTTTATCCCATTTTTCGGACGATCGATTCCTATGCGGATACGTTGAAATTCTTGTGTTCCTAAATGTGAAATTGTTGATTTCACACCATTATGTCCACCCGCACTACCTTTCATGCGAAGGCGTAATTTACCTACAGGAATATCTAAATCATCGTACATAACAATGAAGTCCTCGACATCAATTTTATAATAATCCATGAGTGGACGGATACTTTCCCCAGATAAATTCATATATGTAAGTGGCTTTAGTAAGATTACTTTTTCCCCATTAACAAAACCTGCGCCAAATACCCCTTTAAACTTTTGTTCATTCAAAGAAATACTCCAACGTTTTGCAAGTTCATCGATTGCCATAAATCCAATATTATGCCTTGTTAATTCATATTCTCTACCTGGGTTCCCAAGTCCTACTATTAATTTCATTCTTGTACCACTACTTTCTTTTTTCGATACGAAAAGACGTAACCAAGCTTGGTTACGTCTCATTCTATCCAATTAATTGAGATAATACTGGGTGTGTACAGCAAGCATATACTTCAGAAGCACCGTTCTCAACAAGAGCGTTTGCCGCTAATGTAATTGTACCAGCTGTATCAATGATGTCATCAATTAAAATTGCTGTTTTGCCTTCGATGTTACCGATAATGTTCATTACCTCAGATACATTCGGACGAGGACGACGCTTATCAATAATAGCGATTGGCGCTTTTAGGCGATCCGCCATTTTTCTAGCACGCGTTACACCACCGTGATCAGGAGATACGATTACGATATCTTTAAGGCCTTTTGCTTCAAAGTAGTCTGAAAGAATCGGTACACCCATTAAGTGGTCGATCGGGATATCAAAGAATCCTTGAATTTGCGGAGCATGTAAATCTAGAGTGATTACACGAGTTGCACCTGCTGTTTCAAGCAAGTTTGCTACAAGTTTCGATGTAATTGGTTCACGAGAACGCGCTTTACGGTCTTGACGCGCATAACCATAGTAAGGAATAACAATATTAATTGTTTTTGCAGATGCACGTTTTAATGCATCAATCATAATAAGTAATTCCATGATATGTTCGTTTACTGGGAAGCTTGTAGATTGAATAATGAATACATCGCAACCACGGATACTTTCTTCAATGTTAATTTGAACTTCTCCATCACTAAAACGATCAACAGAACATTTTCCTAGTCCTACTCCAATATGCTTTGCGATTTGCTCAGCAAGTTCCTTATTAGAGTTTAAAGAGAATACTTTCAAATTAGAATTTAGATATTGAGTCGACATCTAGATTAACCCTCCACATTATGATTTTTTCTTATTCAGCAATTKATCAACATAGTCTTCTTTGTTAACTTGACGTGCACGTGCTACTGATAATGCTTTTGATGGAACATTCTCTGTTATTGTAGAGCCTGCTGCCACATAAGCACCATCTTCAACTGTTACAGGAGCAACAAGGTTTGAATTACATCCAATAAATACCCCGTTACCAATTACAGTTTTAAATTTATTCTTGCCGTCGTAGTTCACCGTAATTGAACCACAACCAAGATTCACGTCTTCTCCAACTTGTGCATCCCCGATATAACTTAAGTGTGAAGCTTTACTTCTATTACCAAAAACAGTTTTTTTGATTTCTACGAAGTTTCCAACGCGCACTTCATCTCCAATAACTGAATCTGGGCGAATATGTGCAAATGGACCAACTGATACTTCTGTACCAAGTTTGCTGTCATGTACAGTAGATTGACGAATTACCGTACGATCTCCAATTTCACTATCGCGAATTACTGTATGCGGTCCAATTTCACAATCAGAACCAATTACAGTGTTCCCCTCAATAACCGTTCCTGGGTGAAGAACTGTATCACTACCAATAATTGCATCCGCAGAAATGTATGTGTTACTTGGATCAATAATTGTAACACCATTTACCATGTTCTTTCTGTTGATACGATTTTTCATAATAATTTCCGCTTGCGATAGAGCGACTCTGTCGTTAACACCTAACGTTTCATCGAAGTGCTCTGTTTGATAAGCTGATACAATATGACCTTCATTTTTTAAAATTTCAATAACGTCCGGAAGGTAATATTCGCCCTGTACATTATCATTTGAAACTTTAGAAAGTGAAGCAAATAAAGCTTTATTATCAAAACAATACGTACCTGTATTGATTTCTTTAATAGCTAATTCTTTTTCATTCGCATCCTTATGCTCAACAATCTTTTCAACATGACCATTCTCATTACGAACGATACGGCCATATCCAGCAGGCTCTTCTATGTACGCTGTTAGTACCGTCGCCATTGCTCCCGCTTCTTCGTGTTGCTGAAGCAATGCTTCCATCGTTTCAGCAGTTATTAGAGGTGTATCACCACAAATAACTAAAGTTGTTCCCTCTTCATTCGCAAGTACACTTGCAGCTTGATCGACAGCATGAGCTGTACCAAGTTGTTCTGCTTGTAATGCAAACTCACTTACGTTTCCTAGCTGTTCTTGTACCTTTTCAGCACCATGTCCAACGACTGTTACAAGTTTCTGCAATCCTAATTGAGATACTTCATTGACTACATGTTGTACCATTGGTTTTCCACATACAGGATGCAGCACTTTGTATAGCTTGGACTTCATACGTGTGCCTTTACCTGCAGCTAGAATCACTGCAAATCTGTTTGACATATAGACCCTCCATCGCAACCTATTTATCCATTAACGATATTATCCTAAATCATCATATATTTCAAGAAACACATTATAACTATTAAATTTTACCATAATTCTTATAAGATGTTTTACTCTTTAGTATCTTTTTTAAGGAATAAGCTATACTATTTTAAATGATTTTGAAAAAATTAGAAGTTTTTCATCTTTATTTTTTCAAAATATGAATTTTTATAATTAGAAACGTGTATTATTCAAAAAAAAAACAAACTCCTGTAAATGCTTACAGGAGTTTGCTACAAAATTATAAGACTTTCTTTCAAAAGCCCTTTTCATTCGAATTTTACGAAGCGCCTGCTTCTTCAAACTCAACCTCTTCTAACTCGCCTAAACGATGATACTCTGTTAAAACCGCATCTTGAATTTTAGAGCGTGTATTAGAATTAATTGGATGTGCAATGTCACGGAATTCTCCATCTGGAGTACGTTTACTTGGCATTGCTACAAATAATCCATTATTACCATCAATTACACGAATATCATGAACAACAAATTCATGGTCTAGAGTAATAGAGGCAATTGCTCTCATGCGGCCTTCTGTGTTTACGCGGCGTAATCTTACGTCAGTCACTTCCATCTTGTGTTCACCACCCTTTTCTAAATAAGCGATATATTTGTATAAATTCCACAAAATTTCTATTTTCCCTTTAATTTTTTAAAAATTTTTAAGATAAAAATTTTTATTGTAGTTGAATATAAGGATTAGTAGAGGTTATCGCTTACAAAGAGTTACTTAACTAGGGCAATTACTTCGATTTCAACAGAAACATCTTTCGGTAATTTTGCTACTTGTACACAAGAACGCGCTGGTTTATGAGTAGAGAAATAAGAACCGTATACTTCATTAACAGCATTAAAATCATCCATATTCTTCAAGAATACTGTTGTTTTTACCACTGTATCAAATGAAGCACCTGCTTCTGCTAATACCGCTTGTAAATTTTCAAATACTTGCTCTGTTTGTACTGTTACATCTCCTGTTACAAGTTCTCCACTTGCCGTTAACGGAATTTGTCCTGAACTATAGAACATATTATTTACAATAATCCCTTGTGAATATGGTCCGATTGCCTGTGGTGCTTTGCTTGTTTGAACAACTTTCATACTTTTCACCCTTTTATTATTTATTTTTACTCTTTAAAAATAGTGTACCAAAGGCAGTTTGTCCATCTATTTTGTAATTTATAAATAGGAATAAAAAAAGGTAAAGCTATCTGCTTTACCTTTTTACTCAGCCTCTACAAGCCCTTTATCAAATGGTGCAAGTGCATAATTCCCCTTTTCCACTTGAATCGCTTTTTCTTTCACATCAACTTCTGATAGACGAATTAATGATACAAAGTTATTAATAAGTCTTTCTTCAATATCCGTAGACTCTACTAATACGCCAATCCCAACAACATTAGCTTTAAACTCTTCTAGCATGCTCATCATACCTTGAATGGTTCCGCCAGCTTTCATAAAGTCATCAATAATTAAAACATTGGACCCTTCTGGAAGGCTACGCTTTGCTAAAGTCATCGTTTGGATTCGCTTAGAGGAACCTGATACATAGTTAATACTAACAGTGGGTCCTTCTGTTACCTTATTATCTTTTCTCGCAATTACTACCGGTACATCTAAGTAGTTCGCTACTGCATAAGCAAGCGGAATTCCTTTTGTCGCTACCGTCATAACCGCATCAATTGGTTGCCTAGCAAAAACAGAAGCAAATAAACGACCTGCGCCATTAATCTGGCGAGGATTACTTAAAAGATCCGTCATATATAAGTAACCGCCAGGCAAAATACGGTCTGGGTTTTCAAATAAGCTACAAAGCTCGTTAATAATCAGATTTGCCTCTTCTTCACTTATATAAGGAATATATTTCACTCCTCCTGCTGCTCCTGGTACCGTTTGCAATGTGCCGACACCTTGTTGTTCAAACGTTTGCTTAATAATAACTAAATCTTCACTAATGGAAGATTTAGCCGATTGATACCTTTCAGCAAAAAAAGTGAGAGAAACTAGCTGACGAGGATTTTGTAACAAGTAATACGTCAGATCGACCAATCTTGTACTTCGTCTAATTTTCATACTCTCACCTCAAATCACGAATATTCTAAACAAATCATAACGTATTATACGTCTTTATTCAAGCGTTTCTCGCTCTCCTAATAAACGCACTGCATATACTTGCTCACAAAATCCTTTTAACCCGTTATATATGCGGTGCATTCGCGAATCATGGTGTACAAGACCAAATACAGTTGGGCCACTTCCACTCATTAATACGGCATCTGCCCCAAAGCGTTTCATCTGTGATTTAATACGTGCAACCTCGGGATGCATCGCAAACGTCACATCTTCTAAAACGTTACCAACAGTATCACAAATTCCTTTATAATCGCCATGGTTAATGACTTCAACCATTTTATCTACATTTGGATGAGTAACACGATTTAATTTTAAATTTCCGTACACATCAGCAGTAGATACACCAATGTGGGGCTTTGCTAAAACAACCCAACAAGAAGGCGGAGTCTTTATATGTTCAATTTCTTCTCCTCTTCCAGTGGCAATAGCAGTTCCGCCATATACACAGAACGATACATCTGACCCAATTTCTGCGCCAAGCTTTGCTAATTCATCGATTGTTAGCCCTAAATTCCATAACTTATTAAGGCCACGTAATGTCGCTGCTGCATCACTACTTCCACCTGCTAATCCAGCGGCTACTGGAATCGTTTTTTCAATAGTAATAGACACACCTTTTTTTACATTAAACTTCACTTTTAATAATTTCGCTGCTTGATAAGCTAAATTGCGTTGGTCGTCTGGGACATACCGATTATGGGACAAAATTTCAATACGGTCTTCTGCTAATTCCGTTAGCTCTAAACGATCTGCCAAGTCGATTGTTGTCATAATCATTTTCACTTCATGATATCCATCTTGTCTTTTTCCCAGTACATCTAACGACAGATTAATCTTTGCTGGTGCTTTCACTAGTAGCTTCAATCTATATTCACCCACTCTATGTACTCAGTCTTTTATCGTTTATTTTACCATAAATTTATAGTAAGACGATGACACTTCCCTAATTATATCGAAAAGCATTCAGAATGAAACTACTTATGTCAAATGATGGCACCTTTTAGCGTGCAAAAAGCCGAGGAATCTCTCCTCGGCTACCGTAGCATAGAAAGTATCTTACAACTACTGGTTTCGTTTCATTAATTGCTGTTCTGCAATTTCTATAGCACGTTTCACCATATTACCAGCATCTTTCGCACGAATTCCGCCCCATCCTTCTTTCTGAACAACATCATAAAAGCCAAGCTCTTTTGCAAGCTCTTCTTTAAATTGATTTGACATGACTCCTCTTCGTCTACTCAATGCAGAGTCCCTCCTTATTTTGCTACGGTATAATTAGTATGCAAAATAATATAGCTTTTCATTTATGGGAATATATGTAACGAAAAATACATTAATTATAAAATACTTCATTTTGAGATTCATCGTAAAATGTTAGTTCTACTGTCTCTGTTAAAACATCTGCATAACTATAAGATACACGTTGCAATGCATCTTCTTGCTGGTCTAATTGTACAACAAACACAGAACGATACGTTTCTGCAAGTACACCTGATTGCTCCACAGTTTTTCTTCTCCCACTATTTGCCTTTAACATAAGTCGCTGTCCAAGATGGTGATCTAATTCGCTTTTAATTTCATCTAAACGTTTTGACATATACTTTGCTACACCTCGCTGTAATTTAGATTGAACACTTAAAACACGATATATCTATCCCAATTATTRACCGCAATTCACAGACAATATCATTATAAAAGCATCATGCGTTCAAATAGATAGAAGAAATACTATATTCTAAAAGTATCATTGTATAGTCTGCACGCTCTTGCCGCTTTTTATCCAGACTCATTTAAATCATTTCCACATAAAAAAGCAAGATACGTATGTACCTTGCTCATTCGTCATAATGTTGAAAGGGCAATCCTGTTCGTAAAATCCCTCTTGTTTCAATTCCGCCTAGTCCCTTTTCGCCAGTAATTGTATTACGCACAACGTCCCATACATTTACTCTTTCCATAAATGAAGTGAAACTAATTTTGCCAACTACATATACAGGATCTAGAGCATGAATATTAATTCTAGACGGTGAACTAGCAAAATTAGCACCTGCCCGAATCAACGCCTCAAAGTGTGATTGACAAGCCCCAGCAAAAATAACGAGTTGATCTAACGATGGATACTTTTTCCGCACTTCTCGAACGGCCTGTACAAAATGTTTAGAATGTCTATATGCTGCTAAATCTCCCATAACTCCTTTTGACTTTGTATATGCATCATGTCCTGTAATAACTAAAATGTCTGGGCGAAAATGATCTATTAAGTCTACTACCTTTTCATGCATCTCCGTTTCCTTACAATGAATACCTTGAACAGGAACGCCTATTTTATTATATAAATCTAAGCACTTGCGCAAATATAAAGGATCTCCATCTATATGCAATACACGTCCTGGCATTTGAAAATAATTCACTTCACTTGTATATCCACCAGTTGAATTATGTTCATGTCTTTGTTTCATCAACACGTAATCTTGCTGAAACAACCGGTAAGTACGCTCCATCGTTTCTTTTTCACGCTTCACTCTATTTTTATGTTCTCGTTGATCTATACTAATTAAATCTGCAAGTGGTGCATCCGCCACAAGTCTAATTTCCTCTCCAAATAATATTGCCATATCGCCTTTTATTTCTATAATACGAAAAAGAATATCCCTATTATGAGAATATCGTTCAACTAATTCTCCAACATGTAAATCCATTCTCCTACCTCCAAACTCCAAACTCGTTAGGCCATCTTACCTGTTTTTAAAGTATGAATTTAGGAAAGGAAAGGTGACAAAAGGGACAGCTCAAGTTGAACTGTCCCTTTCATATTCTTATGACAATTTATGAAGAATTAATGCATTACTTAATGTTGCAAACTCTTCGATAGATAGCGTTTCGCCTCTTCGCTTCGGATCAATTCCTACTTCTGTCAAAATTCGATCCAACAGCTCTTTATCTTTCGGGAAACCATTTAAATTATTTGATAAATTATTCATTAAAGTTTTACGACGCTGTGCGAAACTTGCTCGTACTACTTCAAAGAAGAAAGTTTCATCTGTCACTTCTACAACTGGTTTAGGACGCTTTAGAAGACGGATAATCGCAGAATCAACATTTGGTTGTGGCACAAACACTGTACGCGGTACAGTCATAACTGTTTCTACCTCTGTATAATACTGAATGGCAATTGATAAAGAACCATACTCTTTCGTTCCTGGTTTAGCAGCTAAACGATCCCCAACTTCTTTTTGCATCATAACAACAAATCCACGAACCGGTAATTTTTCTTCAAGCAATTTAAATAAAATTGGCGTTGTAATATAGTATGGTAAGTTAGCTACTACCATTACATCTTGTCCTTCTTCAAATTGTTCACTAAACACTTCATGTACATCTGCTTTTAGTACATCTTTATTTATAACTGTAACGTTGCTATATGGAGCTAACGTCTCGTCTAAAATTGGTAATAATCTCTGATCAATTTCAAAAGCCACTACTTTTTTAGCACGCTTCGCCAATTGCTCTGTTAACGCACCAATACCTGGTCCAATTTCAATTGCGCCACTTTCTGAACCGATTTCTGCGTGATCAACGATACGATTTAATACATTCGTATCAATTAAAAAATTTTGTCCTAAACTTTTTTTGAATGAAAATCCATACTTTTCAACAATGTCTTTCGTACGATTTGGTGTTGCGATATCCTTCATTTTTTTTCCTCCTGTATTACTTGCTTATAAGCTTCTGCAAATGATTCCTTTGAAACCTGAAACATTTGTAAACGTTTATGTAACTGTTTTGCGTTTGTATAACCAATCTTTAATAGCTTACCCACTCTTTCTCTGCGACTCTTTGCCATTTCTCCGCCCACTAAGCCCGCATCGACTAGATCACTCCAACTAATTTCACTTGTGTAAGCTTCCATTTCTTCATGTATATTCTCTAAAGCACGGCGAATCGACTCATTAGAAGCATGTTCGATTCCAACACCTTTTTTCCTTTTAGCAAGTGCTTCTTCCTTCGTTAAAAAAGCATGCTTACATCCAGGAACCTTGTCAGAAATAATTTTTCGAATACGCTCTCCAGGATAATCCGGATCTGTAAAAATAATAACGCCTCGTTTTTGCTGCGCTAATTTAACTTGCTCAATAACGTGATCACCGATTGCTGAACCGTTCGTTTCGATTGTATCCGCATCAACAGCACGTTTAATCGCAACTGTATCATCTTTACCTTCTACAACGATAATCTCTTTAATTTTCATGCTTGCCTCCACACTCTTTTCATCTCTACTTAGTAAAACAAAAAAATGACGACTTTTCCATTATTATTTTCCCAATCGTACATTTTAAAAAGTAGAAGAGAAAAATCTTTGTTCACTATCCTTATTGTAACACTTCTATCTCCATCTTAATTTATCCGCAATATTTCTACACTTATGTTATGAGTAAATAGTGGGTTCTTATCACTTCTACTATCTCTCTTCTCAAAAAACAAAAAAAGAATGGGACTCCCCATTCTTTTTTATTCAACACCAAATAAGGATTTGGCATTCTTTGTTGTTACTTGTGCTACTTCGTCATAAGAAATTCCTTTTAAATTCGCAATTTCTTCTGCTACCAGTTTTACATAACTAGGTTCATTTCGTTTCCCTCGAAATGGGTGTGGTGTTAAATACGGGCAATCTGTCTCTATCAATAATTTTTCTAACGGAATCTCCATAGCAACTTCTTTCGGTTTCTTGGCATTTTTAAATGTTACTGGTCCACCTAATGAAATTAAAAAGTTCATATCGACACATCGCTGTGCTACTTCTACACTACCGCTAAAGCAATGCATAATGCCCCCTACTTCAGCTGCATTCTCTTCCTCTAGGATATCAACAATATCTTGAGTTGCATCGCGGTTATGTATAATAATCGGTAATTTCACCTTTTTCGCTAATGCAATTTGTTTACGGAATACTTCCTTCTGTATTTCTTTTGGAGACTTATCCCAGTGATAATCTAATCCCATTTCCCCAATTGCAACTACTTTAGGATGAGCCGCTAATTCTTCTAACCAAGCTAAATGTTCTTCTTTCATATCGATTGCATCAACAGGATGCCATCCAACTGCAGCGTAAATAAAATCATAAGCCTCTGCTAATTCAATTGCTTTCTTTATCGTTACTTCATCAAATCCAACAACCACTGTATATGTAACTCCCGCTTCTTTCATTCTCGCGATAACTTCTTGTAAATCTTCTTCAAATTGCTCTGCATTTAAATGTGAATGTGTATCAAACAACATAATAAATAACTCCTTTTATATTGAAATCAATTCTCTCATAGAAAAACTACACTCTTTCTAGCTTAACGATAACAATACTTCAATTTTAATGCAAAAAACGGAATGTAAAAAGAAAAAAGACGCTTCACCAATGTTACACGTGAAACATCTCTTTTCTTGTCTCAATTACTTGATTTTTGTACCATTTGGTAAATTCTGGTCAATTGATACTAATGACAATACGCCATTCTCTTCACCTGCTAAAATCATACCTTGTGATAATTCACCACGTAATTTTACAGGTTTTAAATTCGTTACACAAATAACCTTTTTACCTTTTAGTTCTTCTGGGGAATAGAATTTAGCAATCCCAGAAACCACTTGGCGCTTCTCTGTACCTAAATCAAGCTGAATTTTTAACAACTTATCTGCTTTTTTCACAGGTTCAGCGGATATTACTTCAGCTACTCGTAATTCTACTTTAAAGAAATCATCAATTGTAATTTCTTCTGCCTTTGGTTCTTCTGCTTTTTTCTCTTCTACTTTAGGAGCAGAACCTTGCATTTGTTCTTTAATATAYCCCACTTCTACTTCCATTTCCAAACGAGGGAARATTGGGTTTCCTTTTTCTACTTTTGTTCCAGCTGGAATACATCCAATTGTAGATAGGCTTTCCCAAGATTTATGCGCCTCTTCAGTAAGTCCAAGTTGAGCAAACATCTTACTTGGTGCTACTGTTAGGAATGGCATAAGCATAATACCTGTTTGACGAAGTACCTCAGCTAAGTGGGMCATTACAGACGCAAGTTTTTCRCGATCATTCTCATCCTTCGCTAATACCCACGGTTGCGTTTCATCAATATATTTGTTCGTACGGCTAACTAATTGCCAAATGGAACTTAGCGCTACAGAGAATTCCATATTCTCCATTGCCTCTTCTACTTTTTTCAATGTATCTTTGGCAAATGTCACTAACGTTTCATCGAACTCAGTTACATTTGCTTTAAATGCAGGGATTTCCCCGTTAAAGTATTTATCAATCATAGCTACTGTACGATTTAATAAGTTACCTAAATCATTCGCTAAATCAAAGTTGATTCGTTCAACAAATCCTTCTGGTGTGAATACTCCATCAGATCCAAATGGAACTTCGCGAAGTAAGTAGTAACGCAATGCATCTAATCCGTAACGATCAATTAGTGTAACTGGATCTACTACGTTTCCTTTTGACTTACTCATTTTTCCATCCTTCATTAAAATCCAGCCATGAGCAAAGACTTTCTTCGGAAGTGGTAAATCTAAAGCCATTAAAATAATTGGCCAATAAATTGTGTGGAAACGAACGATTTCTTTCCCAACTAAATGGACATCTGCTGGCCAGAATTTTTTATACTTCTCTTCATTTTCTGTTCCATATCCTAATGCAGTAATGTAATTAGACAACGCATCTACCCATACGTAAATAACGTGCTTTGGGTTACCTGGAACACGAACTCCCCAGTCAAATGAAGTACGAGAAACAGCTAAATCTTCTAATCCTGGTTTAATGAAGTTATTAATCATTTCATTTTTACGGGACTCCGGCTGAATAAAATGTGGGTTATCTTCATAGAACTTTAATAGTCGGTCTACATATTTACCCATTCTAAAGAAATAAGACTCTTCGCGAACAAGTTCTACAGCGTGACCACTATCTGGGCTTTTTCCACCAACTACTTTGTCACCTTCCATAATTGGATCTACTAATTGATGCGCTGTATAGAATGTTTCATCTTGTACAGAATACCAACCTTCATATTCATCAAGATAAATATCGCCTTGATCTACTAGCTGCTTGAAGATTTTCTCAACAACATCTTTATGACGATCTTCAGTTGTACGAATAAAATCATCATAAGAGATATCCATCTTCTCCCAAAGTTCTTTAATCCCTGATACAATGTTATCCACATATGCCTGTGGTGTAACATTTAGTTCTTCTGCTTTCTTTTGGATCTTCTGTCCATGCTCATCAGTTCCTGTTAAATAATGAACATTGTATCCTTGCATACGCTTATATCGTGCCATCGCATCTCCTGCTACTGTCGTATAAGCATGTCCAATGTGTAACTTTCCACTTGGATAATAAATTGGGGTAGTAATATAAAAGGACTTATTTTCCTCTTTCATCGTTTTGGACCTCMCGAATAACCTCATATGTATTTATAAACAGTATATCAAAAACTCATATATAAAGTGAAACTTTAATCCGTGGAAAGGGTTCATCCCCCATGGATTATTAGCCCACACCAATCGGGCTTTTACGAGCAGCCCGACACCCACTTAACTTCTTTGCTCCGGCTAAATTTTGAAGTGGGAGTCTTACTGCTCACAAATAGCGGGATAAAAACGAGTTAATGCTCGATATCTTTATCATCTATTACTCATATTCAAAAAAATATACAATATATTTCCCGAAAAGTATAAACATTACAAAAAATAATACAAAACAATTGTAGAAATGACTTACATTCTATCATATATAAGAAGTATAAAAATCTATAAATCTTTTTTAAAAATATGGAATTTAATAATTGACGGAAATGTAAATGATTGGTATCATATGTCCATAGGGTATTTTGTCGAAAAATGACGAATCAAAAAAATAGACTCGAAACTTATAAACTATTTATTTAGGAGGAAAAGAATTATGAAATCTACTGGTATCGTTCGTAAAGTTGATGAATTAGGTCGTGTAGTAATTCCAATCGAATTACGCCGTACTTTAGGTATTGCAGAAAAGGATGCTCTTGAAATCTACGTTGATGATGAAAAAATCATCTTAAAGAAATATAAACCAAACATGACTTGCCAAGTAACTGGTGAAGTATCTGATGGTAACCTATCTTTAGCTGAAGGTAAAATTATCTTAAGTAAAGAAGGCGCTGAACAAGTCTTAAACGAACTTCAAGATTATATCGAAACAGCAAAATAAGCTTCTCAATTATGAGAAGCTTATTTTTTATCCACATGATAGATTTGATATACGTCGCGTTTCGACAAATCTCGGTCTTTAGCGACTATTTTTATCGCTTCTTTTGAATTCATACCTTTTTCATTTATATAATGTTCAATATGATTATATACTGAAATAGCTTCCCACCATTGTTCTTCTGGAGTAGGTTCTTCTGTTGAACCTGCTACTAAAATACAAAACTCACCACGAACTTCATTTTGCTTCGTCCACTCAATCGCTTCTTCAATTGTTCCACGAATAAACTCTTCAAATTTTTTCGTTAGCTCACGACATAATACGATTTCCCTATTTCCTAATACTTCTTGCATAGAGATTAAAGTATCATCTAAACGATGTGGCGCCTCATAAAACATCATTGTAGTTGGAATATAGCGTAGTTTTTCTAATTCAAGCTTACGTCCCTTTTTATTTCTTTGCAGGAAACCATAGAAATAAAAATGTTTTGTCTCAAGTCCTGATGCAATCAATGCTGTAAGGGCTGCATTTGCTCCAGGAAGCGGGATAACATGATATTGTTCTGCTACAGCCTCTACAACGATATCATAACCAGGATCTGAAATACATGGCATACCAGCATCGCTCACAATGGCTACAGTCTTACCTTCTTCTAACTTATCTAAAATTTTCCGTCCACTTACTCCTTTATTATGCTCATGATAACTCATAACTGGTGTTTCAATTTCAAAGTAATTACAAAGTTTCTTCGTTTGCCTTGTATCTTCCGCTGCAATAATGTCTGCCTCTTTTAAAATTCGGATTGCACGAAATGTCATATCCTCTAAATTTCCGATTGGAGTCGGTACTAAATATAAAACTCCCTTTTCATTTTGCTGAAAGCTTTTTTGCTGCCACATAGCGTTCTCCTTTTTGCATGTATTCTTCTTTTTTTTTCCTCGTTAACTGCTTAAAGTGATACTCAGCTTGCATAGCCGTTCGTTTATCCTCGTGATCCTCTACATATTTTAAAACAACTGGAAGTCTAGCGCGTGTATATCTAGCACCTTTTCCACTATTATGGGTCTGAATCCGTTTTTCTATATGATTCGTGTATCCAGCATAATAACTTCCATCAGAACACTCCACCACATAAAAACAATGCTTATTCTTCTCCATATAAAATTGAACGAAGCTCCTTTGTATATTCATTGTTTTCTTCATATACAAAAAGAGGTGGTAAGATTTTTAAATCTGCATTCCCATCCTTAATTCCTTCAATTAACAATGTATTCGCTTCTTTACCAGCCTTAGGATAAACAAATCGCACACGTTTCGGTTCAATTTTGTATTTACGCATTAATGTGACGATGTCGAGCAAACGACCTGGACGATGTACAAATGCTACTTTCCCACCCTGTTTCACTAGCTGACTACTTGCGTATACAACATCTTCTAGTGTGCACATAATTTCATGACGAGCTATCGCTAAATGTTCATTCATATTCTTCTCAGAAGTTTGTGGTGTTTGAAAATAAGGAGGATTACATGTTACAACATCATATTGATGACGTCCAAGTTTCTCCGGCATATCTTTCAAATCTCCATGGATTAAATGAATTCTTTCTGCTAAATTATTGTATTGAACACTTCTTATTCCCATATCATATAAGCGCTCTTGAATTTCTACACCTGTAATTTTCCCTTTTGTCCTTGTACTTAATAAAAGAGGGATAACTGCATTACCTGTACACAAATCAAGTAAATTACCTTTTTGAATTGGCACCCAAGCAAAATCTGCAAGTAAAACAGCATCCAAAGAAAAATTAAATACTGATGGACTTTGTACAATCTTCATATCTTGCGCTAATAAGTAATCTAAACGCTCATCTTCATATAAATTCATATATTGCTCCCTTTCTTACACTTAACCTACCCTATTTCATCTTCTATTAATTTAAAAATAAATTTCATTCTACTCTCATGTATAAAAAATTACCTTTCCAATTATATTGGAAAGGTAATCTCACTTTTTATTTAAAAATGACAGACAGAATAAACAATCTCCCTCTTTACGTACACTTCCATAATGTAGATTGCAAATATGAAAACCTTCTTGATATAGTCTCGCTAGATTATCGTATCCTTCACCAATATCTGTCTTCGCCTTCATTTCTTTGCGTTTTTGAGTTTTTTGTTTTTCCTTGTTCTGCACTTCTTCAAAACGATGTCGCAAATTTTCATTTTCCATTTTTATATGTTGGTTTTCTTCCAATAATTCTGCAAGATGTTGTTTTAATTCTCCCAACTGTTTGTATAAATGTCCAATTTGCTCTTCCATACTAGAAACCGATGCAAAAATATCCTTTTTCTCCACAAGCACCCACCTCATTAATCTGTGGTTTGACTCGAAACGACCCCTTTATTCATTAATTCATCTAACGTATATTCTACTATCCGTTCCTTGTCTACTAGCTCCACTTGAATTAATCTTTCTAAAATATTTAATCCGATAACACGGCCAGTACCGTGCGGTGTTTGTATACGTTGATCTAAATCAGGAAGTTGTTCCTTTGCTGCCTCATATTCATCATTCTCATATTTTAAGCAACACATTAAGCGACCACATAAACCAGAGATTTTTGCAGGATTTAATGATAAATTTTGATCYTTTGCCATTTTAATGGATACAGGTTCAAAATCTCCTAAAAAAGTAGAACAACAAAGCATACGACCACATGGACCAATACCACCAAGCATTTTTGCTTCGTCACGAACGCCGATCTGTCTCAGCTCAATTCTTGTCCTAAAAATTGCCGCTAAGTCTTTCACTAGTTCCCGGAAATCAATCCGACCATCCGCAGTAAAGTAAAAAATAATCTTATTACGATCGAACGTATACTCTACATCTACAAGCTTCATATCAAGATTATGTTCTCCTACCTTTTGTTGACAAACTTGATATGCTTCTTTCGCAGCATGCCTATTCTCTTCAACAATGGTACGATCATTTTCATTTGCAATACGAATAACTTTTTTTAGCGGTAATACAACGTCATTTTCATCAACTTGCTTTTTGGTAATAACTACTTTTCCGTACTCAATACCTCTTACCGTTTCTACAATTACAAACTCATTTTCTGAGATATCGAACTGATTTGGATCAAAGTAATATACCTTTCCGGCCTTCTTAAAGCGAACACCTACTACATCATACAAAACGGTCATCCCTCCTGCAACCGCAACACTAACTGTTCGAACACAAGCTGCGCATTTACATTAGCGTTGATTCTATTTTTTGCCTCTAATATATTAAAGAGAGCTGATACAATGCGCTTCTGAGCATAAGAAAAGGATTCAAACATCTCTTTCTGCTCATGAAAAACAAGACGATCTTCTTCTCCAAGTTGAACATATAATAAATCCTTATAAATAAGGAGTAACATATCTAAGCCTTGCTGTAATTGTTCTTTCTCTCCAAAGTGCTTCCCCCATTTTTCTTGTACAAAAAAAATAGAGGCCTTATCTTTTTCGAGCGCTTCACATAATTTTATCACTAAAGCTCTCGCTTGTGCAAACCATTCATCATTACACATTAATAAAGCTTCTTCAAAACTATTTGTAAGCTGCGCAGCAAGTGTAGATAAAGAGACTGTAATACCTTCTTCCTCTAACCTCTTAATTAAAGATTCTGTAGGCAACGGCCTAAACGTAACAACTTGACAACGAGATAAGATTGTATTTAAAATCTGATGACTTTGTTCAGTAAGTAAAATAGCTGTTGTATCACTACTTGGTTCTTCTAAAAACTTTAAGAGCGTATTCGCTGCATTTGCTGTCATACGATCTGCATGCTCAATAATATATACTTTTTTATTTGCTTCTAATCCTGTTTTTGAAAACTCTTCTTGTAAATCATGAATTTGCTGTTTTTTAATAGATAATCCATCTGGTTTTACAATATGTAAGTTTGGGTAGTTGCCTGAATCAATTCGGCGACAATTCGTACATACATGACAAGGCTCTACACCATTTCTTTGTGAACAGAGAAAACTTTTTGCCATTTGAATTGCTGTGGCRAACTTCCCAGTYCCTTTCCCTCCCTCTAACAAGTAAGCGTGGGATATACGCTCTTTTGCAATGCTATTCATCAACATTTTGACACCGATGGGCTGTATAGCAGAAAGCTGCTCCCACGTATTTATCATACTGCATACCTCACTTATTTCATTCTTTCCTTCTATTATAACAATTTATCTTCTATAATCTGAACAACTTCTTCTATAAGTTTTTTCATTGATTGATCAGCATTTACTAATACAATGCGATTAGAGAAACGCTCTACAACTTGTAAATACCCTTCACGCACACGTTTATGGAAAGAGATATCTTCCATATCTAGTCGATTTACTTCACGTCCTGCATCTTTTCCAATTCGTGCTAAACCTACCTCTGGCTCAATATCTAAATAGATTGTTAAACTAGGCATACAATCTTCCGTTGCGAAACGATTAATTTCAAATACTTTATCCATACCTAAGCCTCTTGCATATCCTTGATATGCTAAAGAACTATCTATAAAACGATCACATAGTAC
>NZ_JBFTMA010000022.1:0-17570 GCF_056396725.1 Bacillus sp. 05T31 | reverse complement strand
TCCTTTATCAACAAAATTCCTTGATAAAAACGGGAATTTCTTCTATGAATACGGTGCTGAAAAACGAACCCATGTTACATACGATCAAATTCCAAAAGTAATTGAAAGTGCATTCCTTGCGACTGAGGATGCTCGTTTCTACGATCATAATGGAATTGATTTTAGACGTACTGGAATGGCAGTCATGGAAAATGTCACTGGTGGTTTTGGATCACAAGGTGGTAGTACGATTACACAGCAAGTAGTTAAAAACTATTTTCTAACGATGGACAAAACTGCAAAAAGAAAAGTGCARGAATGGTACTTATCTTATAAGTTAGAGCAACAGTACTCAAAACATGAAATTTTAGAAATGTACTTAAATAAGATTAACTTAGGTAATCGCTCTTATGGTATTTCAACAGCTGCCAAAAAATATTACGGCAAAGATTTAAAAGACATACAACTACACGAAGCTGCTATGCTCGCTGGTTTACCCCAAGGTCCTAACATTTATGATCCAACAAAACCAGATAACGTTGATAGAGCAACGAAACGTCGTAATATCGTATTAACATTAATGAACCGACACGGGTATATAACGAAACAAGAAATGAATGACGCAATGCAAATCYCTGTAAYACAAGGACTTCTTCCATCTTCAGAAGTGACTGAAATGAAGTATCAAGCATTTATAGATGCTGYTGTAAAGGAAGTTGAAAAAGAATACCCTGATGTAAATATCGGTTCAGATGGTTTAACGATTCATACAACACTTGATCAAGATGCTCAAGATTACGCTGAGAAAATTATGGATGGCAATCTCATTAAGTATCCAAACGATCAGTTCCAAGGATCGTTTGTATTTATGGATACACAGTCTGGAGAAGTTCGAGCAATTGGTGCTGGGCGTAAAGAAAGTAAGTCTACTTTCAAAGGTCATAATATGGCAGTTGATTTAAAACGCCAAGTTGGTTCAACAATGAAACCAATTTTCGACTATGGTCCAGCAATTGAGAATCTTCAATGGTCTACTTACCATCAATTAAATGACTCTGATTACACTTACTCTAATGGCACAAAGATTAAAAATGCTACAGGTAATTTTAAAGGTGACGTTTCACTTCGTGAAGCATTGAAGAAGTCATTAAACATCCCGGCTTTAAAGACAGCTCAAACAGTTGGTCTTACTAAGTCACAAGAGTTTGCTGAAGGTTTAGGCATGACGTTTGAAAATGGAGTACATGAATCTACTGCAATTGGTAGTAACGATAGTTCTCCATTAGCAGTAGCAGGTGCATATGCAGCGTTTGGTAATGACGGTGTTTATAATAAACCTCACTTCGTAAAAGAAGTCATCTTCCCAGACGGGAAAAAGAAAAGCTTTAAACCGAAAGAACAACGTGCAATGCACGACTATACAGCTTACATGGTTACTGATGTTCTTCGTGACGTAGTAAAACCTGGTTCTGGCGGTACAGGGCCAACAGCATATGTTTCTGGATTCGACGTTGCTGGTAAAACAGGAACACAAAACTTTGATGCAAAAGATATAAAAAAATATGGCATCCCAGCTGATGCGAACAGAGATAGCTGGTTCGCTGGATATACACCACAATATACGATGGCTGTGTGGACTGGTTACGAAAAGAATGGTCCAGAAAATTACATTAGCGATCGTTATACTAAAATTGCACAACAAATGTTCCAAGTAATGATGAGCAAATTCGCTACAGATAAATCTCGTTTCGAACGTCCTTCTTCTGTACAAGAAATAAATGAAGAATTGTACGTAAAAGGTGCGAAAAAAGATGYAGTTAAACAAATTAAAGTAGATCCACCTAGTGGCCTTAATGTCGCTTTCGATGGCGCTAGCACAGTGACACTGAACTGGTCTGGACCATCATCAAATGTTGATGCATACGCAGCAAGCTATAAAGCTACTGACGGTTCTAGTGGTAGCTTATCAGTAAGCGGTACGACAGCTACTCTTGGTGGTATTAAACCAGGTGTTACTTACAGTTTCTCTGTAGTAGCGAAAAAGGGTACTGGAACAAGCCCTGCAGTTGGTGCATCCTTCACTGCCCCTGGCGGAACTCCAGATGCGAAAAAAGCTGATGAAGAAGCTAAGAAAAAAGCTGACGAAGAAGCCCTGAAAAAGACCAATGAAGATAAACTAAAACAAGAAGAAGCTAAGAAAAAAGCTGATGAAGATCAGCGTAAACAGCAAGAACAGCAACAGCAACAACAGCAACAACAAGAACAACAACGTAAACAACAAGAACAACAACGTAAACAACAAGAACAACAGCAGCAACAAGAACAACAACGTAAACAGCAAGAAGAAGCTCAAAAGAAAGCCGCTGACGAAGAGGCTAAGAAGAAAGCTGACGAAGAAGCTAAGAGAAAAGCTGACGAAGAAGCTAGAAAAAAAGCTGAAGAGCAACAACAGCAACAGCAACAAAATAACGGGGAAGATACACCTCACGCGGACGGAAATGTTGTTACAACAGAGTCTTAATAAACAAAAAAAGAAGTCGGTTTCTCTTAATGAGAAACCGACTTCTTTTTTGTTATCATTTTCTTTACATATAGCTTTTCTATTTCGAYATACAACTGTACTAATTGAATATACGAATGGTAATTACTCGGTTTCTTTATAATAAATGAATATCGCTCCATAAAATTAACAGGTTGTACTTCCAATTTATTCGTATTTACTTGCATCTCATTCAAACTATGAACAGGCTGCTCATTTAACCAATATATAACCGATAGAAAGTGCGCTGCAAAAAGAATCATCGGACCCTCAGCTTCTTGTTTTTTTCTGTTCCGAAATAGTATAGCAATTTCTTCATGCTTGCTTTTCCATATATTTAACACCGCTGGAATACTTGTTTCAATTTCATTCCATGGCTCATATTTTCTTTCAATATCAAATATAAAGTAAGTATTTTGTATTATCTCTTCAAAAGATTGGTCTGTGTGATACGTAATCGAATTTGCACTCTCTTTAAAAAATGGCACGCACCGAAACTCTTTCGGTATTTCTATAACTCGCTCCATCCTTTATTTCCCCTTCATTCGTTTCTTTCCTTCGCGACATATTTCTAGTAATCGACACTCTTCACATTGTGGTCGCTGCGCCTTACAGTAATAACGTCCGAAGAAAATCATACGGTGGTGTGTAACTCCCCACTCATCCATTGGAATTTTCTTCATCAATGTCTTTTCCACTTCTAACACAGAATCTTTCCATCTACAAATTGCTAACCGTTTACTCACTCTCTCTACATGCGTATCAACAGCAATCGCTGGAATCCCAAACGCTACCGAAACAACTACATTCGCTGTCTTTCTCCCTACTCCTGGTAATTTCGTCAGCTCATCACGGTCTTCTGGAACTTTCCCGTTATAATCATCTAGTAACATCCGGCACAATTTTTGAATATTTTTCGCCTTATTTCTAAACAATCCAATGGAACGTATATCTTGTTGTAATTCTTCTAAAGACACACTTAAATAATCTTCTGGTGTTTTATATTTTTGAAATAAGTTTTTCGTCACTTTATTCACAAGTGCATCTGTACATTGCGCAGATAATGCCACTGCGATTACAAGTTCAAATGGATTATCATGAATTAATTCACAATGCGCTTCTGGATACATATCCGCCATTGTATCTAAACAATAACGAATTTGCGTTTTGTTCAACATATCTTTCCTCCTACACTACTGCTCCAACCAATTATAAAAAGGCACTTTCCCAGTAAATTTCGTCTCTTGTTTTGTCGTTTGTTGTGTGCGTTGTTGATTCGCTCTAAATTTCTGGCCTTGATTTTGCGCTTGATCTACCGTTTTAATTCCGTTCTTTTTCCACTCAAACAAAATACGATCAATATACCGGAAATTAAGTTTACCACTCATAACAGCTTCACGAAGAGCCGCTTGAATTAAATTCGGATGGTGTTGATCTTGATCTTCCCACATCCCTAATGTTTCACATTCAAATGGCGAAAGTGGTCTTCCGAATTCTTTTTCAAATACTGTATATAAATTTACTTGAATTTGTTTTTGTTCTTTTTGCTCTTCCTCTATAGATTCATTCATTAAAAAGTGCAATATTTTTTCCCACAGTGGTTGTAAAGAATAACTTTCACACATCATCGCTTCAGATCTTCGTCCACCTTCTAGTGCTAAAAAACCTTTTTGGATTAAAGTCTGAATCACTTCCATGCATTTCATTTCTGTTATCGTCATCCGTTCTGAAATCTCTGAAGGAGTCGGGAACGAATTACCTGATTCTAAAAATGTGTGTACATGAAGTACTACCATAAATTCCGTCTCATTTAAACCTAGCTTTTTATAATGCATCATAAGCAATTTAGGAATCGCTATGCTTCCCTGTTCAAACCATTGTAACATCATTTTCTTTTTCATCACCAAACACCTCGTTCTCTAGTATAACACACCTTTAGCCATTTCTTTTTGCCACAATTCGTCAAAAAAACCTCCCTATATATAGGGAGGTTTTTTGCCATTTACTACAAGAAAYAGACGATTAAGCCTGTACTTTACTTTTCATGAACGTATGAATTCGTTCTAATGCTTTCTCAACTTGCTCAAGAGATGTCGCATACGATAATCGAACGTTATTTGGTGCACCAAATCCTGTACCTGGAACAAGAGCCACCTTTTCTTCTTCTAATAATGCTTTTGCCCACTCATCAACTGTATCATACCCAGCTAACGCTACGGCTTCTTTTACATTTGGGAATAAGTAAAAAGCACCTTGTGGCTTAATGCAAGTGAAACCAGGAATTTGAATTAATTTATCATAAATAATGTTCAATCTTTCTTCAAACGCTTGACGCATTGTTTCTACAGGTTCTTGTGAGCCTGCATACGCAGCAATTGCACCGTATTGAGCAATTGAAGTAGGGTTTGACGTACTATGACTCGCTAAGTTCGTCATCGCTTTAATAAGCTGCTTATTTCCTGCTGCATATCCAATGCGCCATCCTGTCATAGAATGTGATTTAGATACACCATTAATAATAAGTGTTTGTTCTTTTAATGCATTAGAAAGCTGGGCAATTGAAGTATATTCTGCGTCACCATAAATCAATTTTTCATAGATTTCATCAGAAACGATTAAGATATCATGTTCTAAACATATTTCTCCAAGCTGTTGTAATTCCTCTTTGCTGTAAATCATTCCTGTTGGATTGCTCGGTGAATTAATAATAACTGCTTTCGTTTTCTCTGTAATTGCCTCACGCAGCTGCTTTGCTGTAATTTTGTACTCATTGTCTTCTAGGCCTTCTACATAAACTGGTTTACCACCAGCAAGCTTTACTTGTTCAGGATAACTTACCCAATAAGGAGTTGGGATGATAACTTCATCTCCTTCATCAAGTAACACTTGGAATAATGTATATAATGCATGCTTGGCACCATTACATACAATAATTTCAGATGGATCATACGCTATTCCTTGATCGCGAGTAAATTTCTTAACGATTTCTAGTTTTAACGCTTGTAATCCACCTGTTGGTGTATATTTCGTATGTCCTTCTAACATCGCTTTATGCGCAGCATCCATTATATGTTCTGGTGTATTAAAATCAGGTTCCCCTGCCCCTAATGCAATTACATCATGACCTTCTGCTTTTAATGCTTGTGCCTTTGCTGTAATTTCTAAAGTTGAAGAYGGTGTTAAAGCAGCTACTCGCTTTGCTAATTTCATTTGTAGTTCCCCCTACATCTATTTTTCAATGCTATATCGTCTTAAAAAGTTCCCATCTTTAAATTCAAGATAGTAGTAACTATAACGATTGTCATCATCAATATATGTAACTTCCCATAATGGTATATTATTTTCAAAGCCTAATTTTGCTTTTAAAATTTCTTTCGGCTTACTTTYGGGTTCTTTACTTTCATCTCCGACTTGTTCAATCGTTCTTTGTAAAGCATCTTTTTCAGAAATACCTTCGCTCTTTTTCCTTACTATAGTTTCCCCTTTTTTCTCAGGCACCCAAACGATAAGTTGTTCTCCTTTTTCATCTGTACCTTGTACGACTGTATATGAAGATTTTCCGTTATAATAATCAACGGTATTTACCTTTGTAAGCTTTGCCTTTTCTTTCGCAATTTCTACAGACTTTGACTCTTTTGGAATTTTCTTTTCCATCGCTTTATTATAAACATATGCCCCATATATTCCGCTAGCAACGATAACGATAATGATTGTAARGATCCACTTTTTCATTGTATCACTACGTTCTGTAAATCGTAAATACAGCTATTTCTTTATCTTTTTCGTCTAATGCTAATCCGAACATGAGGTCCTGCTCTTTTAACGTACGATTCAAACCATCAACAATTTTATACAAGTCAGACGAATATTTAATACGCGTCGTTGATAGGACTTCGATTTTCTTATCCATGAAAAAACTCCTCCGTTACACAAAAATTTCTAATTATAGAAGAACGCAATGCGGTTACAATAAGAGTACATTCTTTACAACCCCTGCTTCATCACCCATCTATTATAGCAGGACATGTACAGCAAAAAAAGGTTTCAAATCGAAAAGCAATATATTTTGTATACAAGAAGTAAGAAAAATAAAATTCCTCCTACCCACATTTTTTACGCCTGAAGTTTAAATGTACTTCAGGCGTATTTTTCTTCCAATTTTATTCATTTGACGATTCTTCTAACTGTACTAACAATTCTTCTAACGGTCCTTCATAGAGCGGTACAGTTGGGATTGATTGTAAAAATCGTTTTCCATAGGAAGAACTTGTCAAACGACGATCTAATACAAATACAGTTCCCGTATCTGTATTTGTTCTAATAAGACGACCAAACCCTTGTTTGAAACGCAAGATTGCTTGCGGGAGCGCCAACTTATCGAATACGTCTTCTCCTTGATTTTTTAACCACTCTCCTTTTGCTTCCATCATCGGCTGATGAGGAGGGGTAAAAGGCAGACGGACAATGACAAGACAGCTTAGGGCATCTCCAGGTATATCTATCCCTTCCCAAAAACTACTTGTTCCTAACAAAATCGATTTGTCGAACTCCTGGAATTTGCGGATTAGACGACTTCGGCTCTTATTATTCACACTTTGCGTTAATAATAAATATCCTTCTAATGTCTCATCATTTTTCAAATTCGTATACGCTTCTTTCAACATTTCATACGAAGTGAATAAAACGAGCATTCTACCTTTTGTAGCTTTCGCTATTTTCGCAATATGTGCCGATATAGACTCAATATATTCTTCATTACTTGCTTTCTTAATAAAAGGTACATCCGTTGAAACCATTAATTTCATTTGCTCTTCAAAACGGAATGGTGATGGAACCTTTAATGTATTGGGAGCAAAATCATGTAAACCTAGCTCCTCTTTTATATAGTCGAATGAATCATTAACTGTTAACGTTGCTGATGTGAAAATAACACTCTTTTTCTGGGTTAAAAATTCATCAGCAAATCTTTCACCAATATGAACAGGCTGCGCATATAGAACTGTTGAATGAATCGTCCCCTTCGTTTCAGTCTCCATCCATGTCACGTATGAATTTTTTTCTAAAATGAGTAATTGTAAAGATTGTGCCATCTTTCTCAACAACTCAATTAAATGCATAAATTCACCTGTAACGACATGCATCTCCCATTCTAATTTACTTTGCAATATTTCAGCTTGCTTCTCAAGTGTAGTCAATAACTTTCTTACATCATACACAAATCGATTTGTTAACTCGGTAATGCTATCCCATAACTTACCTTTCTCTACTTCCGTGTTATATCGATAAATGAGTGGCATATTGCTCATCCCTTGTTCCTGCTTTGTTTGTTTAAATACGAAAGTCCGTAACATTTGAAATAGTTCATCCGCATCAAATTTCAATTCCTTCAAACTATGACTCACCATACGGAAAGTCGAACGTGATGCTTGCTCTGATTTTTTCATCATTTTATATACTTTAGAAAGTACATCATCTGTTTCTAGCGTACCAAGACGAGATAAAGCTAATTGAAAATACATGCATGAGAACTGTTCACCTAATGTTCTACTCGCCGCTTCCTCGATATGATGAGCTTCATCAAAAATAATATGTTCACATGAAGCAAATAGTGGTTCTTCACTTGAAAAATCTTGAAATAATAACGCATGATTTGTAATAACGATATCTGCAAATAATGCTTTATTCTTTGCTCTTTGATAAAAACAACGACTATACCAGTTGCTTTGCATCCCGCCTGGACTATGTACATCACTACAAATACGGTTCCAAAGTAACTTGCCGCCCTCAGGAATATTYAATTCATCACGATCGCCAGTTTCCGTTTGCAATAACCACACTAAAATTTTTGCYTTTGTGAGYGCCATATCATAATTTTTCTCTTCCTCTTGCAAAGCATATTCAAATTTGTGTAGACAAAGGTAATGCTTTCTTCCTTTCAGAAGAGCTACTTCAAATGAAAATGGCATTATTTTCTTTAATAAAGGAATTTCTTTTTCTAGTATTTGTTGTTGCAATTGTACAGTTTGTGTACTTATAATGACAGGTTCTTCTTTTTTCTTTGCGAAATAAATACTTGGAAGTAAATATGCAAGCGTCTTCCCCGTACCTGTTCCTGCTTCAATCAGTGAAAACCTAGAATCTCTTAGCGCTGTATATATTTCCTTCATCATAATTTGTTGGCTTTCTCTTTTTTCAAACTTTGGCATATTCAATTCAAGTTTATCGATTGTCTTATGTAAGAAAGCATCAAATTTAGATGAGTATGTTTCACTGAGGCTTAAAGAATAATTCCGCTTTCGAAGCGCAATATTTCGATACACCTCACACTCCTCTGCCTCTTCTTTACCATGCATCATTTTCTTTAAAATATTTTCAGAAAGTACATCAGCTATATCACTTTGGAAAACATCACTTAATTCATAAAGCGATTGTAATGTGACAAGTGGTAACTTTTCAATTTCACTTAAAAATTGTAAAAACAACTCCGCTGTTGCAAGAGCATCACTATCCGCACGATGTGGTTGATCGTGCTCTAGTTCATGCTGCTTAGCTAAATCACGTAATTTATAACTATCAGCTGTTGGCAAAAGAATTTGCGCCAATTCAACTGTATCAATTTTAGGACAATGTACTTCTGTATATCCAGCCTGCCTTAATTCTTCATTTAAAAAATTCCAATCAAAGTGAACGTTATGTGCAACAAAAGCCGCACCTTGTAATAGCTCAACAATCATCGGGGCTACATCTCGAAATAACGGGGCTTGTTTTACAAGATTTTCATCAATCCCAGTTAATTCTGTAATAAATAGGGGAATCTCTCTCTTCGGATTAATAAAAGATGAAAAAATCTCTAATACCTCTCCATCTTCCACTACAACAGCTGCAATTTGGGTGATTTTATCCTTCCCATCCTTCCAGGAGTTCCCTGTCGTCTCTAAATCAACAACGACATAACGCTTACTCATATATGTAACACCTCAATTTCTTACCTATCAAACACAAAAATTATATAATGTTACTATACCACGTTTTACCTCATCTTAATGAAAAGATGCACAAAAAAGCTATCTCCTTAATTAGAGATAGCCTTCCTACTTATAATATCGTGCCAGCTTTTTCAGCACCTAACATTTCAATAATTTGATTATCATCGTCTAATACTGCAATTTTCGGCTCTTGTTTATGAATATTTTCTTCTGCAACTAAACCATAGCAAATAATAATAACTTTATCACCCGGTTGTACAAGCCTTGCAGCTGCACCATTTAAACACACAACACCGCTACCGCGCTCTCCTTTAATAACATATGTCTCTAAGCGAGCTCCATTGTTGTTATTTACAATTTGTACTTTTTCATTTTCTACAATATTTACCGCATCCATTAAATCTTCATCAATTGTAATACTACCTACATAATTTAAATTTGCTTCTGTTACAGTTGCACGATGTAACTTCGCTCTCATCATTGTGCGAAACATAGATGCTCCCCCTTATTTCCCCATTAATGTTATATTGTCAATTAATCGTACATTTTCAAACTTAACYGCAATCGCTAAAATGATTCTTCCTTCAATTTTATTTATTGCTTTTAAWGAAGGATATGCATATACATCAGCATAATCTACAGTGCCTTTCGTATACTTCTCAATATGCTCTTTCACAAGATTCATAATGATTTCCGGATTACGTTCGCCTGCCTCAATTCGTTCTTTCGCTATACATAGACTGCCGTATAAATGAGGAGCCTCTTCACGTTCTTCTAGTGATAAATACACATTACGAGAACTTTTCGCTAATCCATCTTCTTCCCTTACAATATCAACTGGTACGATCGTAACGGGAATATTAAAATCAGTTACGAATCCTTCAATTACAGCTACTTGCTGTGCATMTTTCATACCGAAATAAGCACGCGTTGGCAATGTAATATTAAATAGTTTCATTAGTACAGTCGCCACACCAGCGAAATGACCAGGTCTTTGTTTGCCACATAATACGTCGGTACGCTTCACAACTTCTACTGTTGTCGTTTGTTCTGCTGGATACATCTCTTCTACACTCGGATAAAATAAATAATCAACACCATTTTCTTTTGCTACATTTTCATCTCTATCAATATCACGTGGGTATCGATCTAAATCTTCATTTGGTCCAAATTGTAGTGGATTTACAAATACACTTAAAACTACAATTTCATTTTCTTCCCTTGCCTTACGTAGTAACGTAGCATGCCCTTCGTGTAAATACCCCATCGTTGGAACAAAACCGATACTTTTTCTACTTGCATGCAGTTCGTTTGTAATTTGCTGCATCTCTTGCACTGTAGTTATGATTTTCATTATTGTTTTCCTCCGTATAACGCTAAGCACTCTTCCTCTTTCATTGTGAATGAATGTTTTTCTTCAGGAAATTGCCCTGTCTTTACTTCAGTAACGTATTGCGAAATCCCTCGCACAATCTCCTCTTGAACAGACGTATATTGCTTCACAAATTTCGGAACACGATTTACGCCGTACGAGATAAGATCGTGGTATACAAGAACTTGCCCATCTACTTTTTGTCCTGCTCCAATTCCGATTGTAGGAATTGTTAAGTGCTCTGAAATAAGTTCTGCTAATTGCATTGGCACACATTCTAGCACAAGTGCTATCGCACCAGCTTCCTCACATTTCTTTGCATCTTCTATTAATTTTTTTGCACTTTCAGCATCTTTCCCTTGTACTTTATACCCACCTAGCACTCCTACAGATTGAGGAGTTAAACCTAAATGCGCCACAACGGGAATTCCCGCATTCGTTAAGTAGTGAATAGTTGATATAACTTCTCCAGCACCTTCTACCTTTAATGCATGTGCCCCGCTCTCTTGAACAATGCGACGTGCATTAATCATCGTATCTTGCGATGAGACATGATAAGACATAAATGGCATATCAGTTACAATAAACGTCTCTTTCGCTCCGCGGCGTACAGCTTTCGTATGATGAATCATATCCTCTACTGTTACTGGAACTGTTGAATCATACCCAAGTACAACCATTCCTAGAGAATCACCCACTAAAATCATATCGACTTTAGCTTCTTCTGCTAATTTAGCAGATGGATAATCATACGCCGTTAGCATTGTAATCGGCTCACCTTGCTCTTTCATTTTCAAAAAATCTGTTTTTGTTTTCAAAAACTACTCCTCCTTTATGCAGGAGAGAGGAGATGGCCGAAATCATATAAAAAACCCCTCTGGCCATAAAAGGGCAGAAGGGTTGTGTGTTAGTCGGCATTATTCATCCCTCTGTCCCAGTCCGTTATTGGATCAAGGCAGAATCCAAATTATTATTTTTTCATACTGCGTAAAATAATGGTGCAGTTCGCTTTGATACTGCCCATATTCGAAMTAATTATAGCAAACTCTGAAAAGGAATTGCTACATTTTTTCGAAAAAATAATTTTYTATCCCTATTACGGTATGTGAAATTTATTAGTATCTAAATGACAAAAAGAAGCTCCAAAATAGGAACTTCTTTTACTTAATTTCTATATCAGCAGAATGAATGTGGTGCACTTGTCCTTGATGATCCTCAAGTAACAATACACCATCCTCCGTAATTCCTTTTGCTAGCCCATTAATAGTTTCCTTCATCGTTCGAGCTGTAATTTCTTTTCCGATACTTACTGCGTAACTTTCCCAAAGAATTTTAATAACAGAGAAGCCATTTTTTAAATACTCTTCATACAATTTCTCTAGTTGCAAGAAAATTTGTTGCATAAGTTCCGCACGAACAATCGGCTTACCCGATTCAATTGCTAATGAAGTTGCAATTTGCTGAATTTCCTCATCAAAATGTTCTTGTTTCTGATTTGCATTAATGCCAATTCCCATAATAACAGCATTAATTTTATCTGGATCAGCTTGCATCTCCGTTAATATACCGACAGCTTTTTTACCTTGAATTAAAATATCATTCGGCCATTTAATCCCTACGTTTACACCGGTACATTTTTCAATTGCTTGCGCTACGCTAACAGCTGCTAATAAAGTAAGCTGTGGTGCATGATGAACTGGAATCGAGGGACGCAAAATAATACTCATCCAAATTCCTGTTCCTTTTGGGGAATACCATTTTCTACTTAAACGTCCTCTACCTGCTGTTTGTTCTTCAGCAACGACAATTGTTCCCTCTTCTGCGCCTTCATAAGCAAGTCTCGCTGCAATATGCTGAGTAGACTCAACCGATTCTTCAAAATAAACCGTTCTACCGATACGCTCTGTTTGTAATCCTAATTGAATCTCATTCGCAGTTACTTTATCTGGTTTACTAGCAATTCTGTACCCTAAGCGGCGTACAGCTTCTAGTTCATACCCTTCATTACGAAGGTCCTCCATATGCTTCCATACAGCGGTTCTCGAACAACCAAGTTTGTCACTAAGTATTTGACCAGATACAAATGCACCATCTGCTTCAGAAAAAACTTGTAATAACTGCTTTCTTATAGTAGATTGCATCTTTGTAGCCACTCCCTTATATCCTCTTTCTTATTAACTAAATCTCCTTGTACGATTGCTTCTTCAATATTTTGAAGCATTTCGGCAACCCACGGACCTGGCTTTTTATCTGTCCAGCTTAATAAATCATTACCAGTCACATTCATTTCTTGACGATTTTTTATCGGCAATGCATGAAATAATGATTGTACTTGCTTAACAGACGCACTATTATAACTTTCTATTATCGCTTCATATACTCTTTCCGCCATCTCAGCGATGCGAATCCCAGTTTTATAAAGAAGGATTGTATCCCACTCCTTCTCCTTTCTAGAACGAATTGCTAATAAAACCGCTACGATATCTTTAATCTTTTTATTCGAGAACTTCCATTGACGCAAAAAGACAGATGGATGCTCTTCTCCGATACAATATAAGAAAAATGCCCACGCCTCAACGTCTGTTTCGAAAGAATCCCATTTATACTGCGTAGCTTTCAAGAGTCTTTCTTCTGACATTTGCAAATATGGCAGATGAGAAAATAGCTTAGTTTCTACTAACTCTTGAAGACCATTCACACAATATGTACCGGTCAACAATTTTTCAAATTCAACTGTAATTCTTTCAATCGCTATATGTTCGAGCAAATGCCCATACGTTTCAATTGCTTGTTTCGTCTTTATTTCCAAAGAGAAACCTAACGTACTTACGAACCGAATACCACGCATCATTCGCAGTGCATCTTCTTGAAAACGGTCTGCAGCATCTCCAACCGTTGTAATTTCCTTCAGACGAATCGCTTCTTTCCCAGCAAATAAATCAACCATTTCGCCTTCCTCTGTCATTGCAATTGCATTCATCGTGAAATCACGTCGTTTTAAATCCTCTTCTAATGAACGGACAAATTGAACACTACTAGGTCTTCGAAAATCTTCATATTCGCTTTCTGTTCGAAAAGTAGTTACCTCATACGGTTCACCATTTTCTACAACAATTACAGTTCCATGCTCAAGACCAACCGGAACATGTCTTGGGAAAATAGCCATTACTTCTTCTGGTAAAGCAGATGTTGCGATATCGATATCTCCAATCGGTCTATCGATAATAAGATCGCGTACACTTCCACCAACGAAGTAAGCCTCATGTCCGTGCTGTTTTAACATCTCAATAATTGAACTAGCTTTTTTAAATCTTTCCATTCTTGTCATCCCTTAGTATGTCATAATAAATCGCCTCATACTGTGAAACGATTTTTTCCGAACGAAACTGCTCATATACAGATTTCATCGCTCGCTCTCCCATATTACGGTGAAGTTCTTCATTTTCTAGTAGCTGAATTGCTTGCTTAGCTATTCCGTCTGTATCTCCAACTTCACATATATATCCTGTTTCACCATGTTGAATGACCTCTGGAATGCCCCCAACCCTCGTTCCGATACTAGGCACACCACACGCCATCGCTTCTAATATAACAAGACCAAAACTTTCCTTTTCTGATAAAAGTAGCATTAAATCACTCATCGCAAGAAGCTCTGCAACATTATCTTGCTTTCCTAGGAATAAGACACGTTCCTCAATATGTAAACTTTTCACCAATTGTAAAATAGTACAGAACTCTGGTCCATCACCAACAAGAAGCAATTTCGCATCTACTTCCTTTACAATTTTGGCAAATGACTGCACAACATCCTGTACACGCTTAACCTTTCGGAAATTTGAAATATGAATCAACACTTTTTCATTTTCTCGTATACCATATTCTTTTTTTAATTGAGACATATCACGTTTGAAATAAACACGTTCATCTACAAAATTGTATACCGTCTCAATTTCTTTATCTGGTTTTACAAGTTCATTTGTTTCTTCAATTAACGAATGTGACACAGCTGTAACAACATCAGATTGTTCAATACCAAAGCGAATTAAATTATTTAACGAAGGGTCGGAACCTAACACAGTAATATCCGTTCCATGTAAGGTCGTAACAATTTTAATACGCTCCCCAATCATTTGTTTTGCTAAATATGCACAAATAGCATGAGGGATTGCATAATGCACATGTAAAATATCAAGGTTTTCTCTTTGAGCAACCTCTGCCATTTTACTCGCTAATGCTAAATCGTAAGGTGGATATTGAAAAACAGAATATTGATTTACTGTTACTTCGTGAAAATAAATGTTCGGGTACACTTTATTCAACCGAAATGGTACACCCGATGTAATAAAATGAATTTCATGCCCGCGTTCYGCCAATTGCTTTCCTAACTCTGTCCCAACAACCCCAGAACCACCTACAGAAGGATAACATGTAATACCTATTTTCAATTTCATTTACATCCCCCTATTAAATCAGCATGTAATAAAACCGGTTTCTTACTCATAAATCCTTCGGCATACAGCACTCCAACTTCTTTCCCAAACATCTTCTCCCGAGCGATTACAGTTTCAACGTATCCTTCGGTTAATGGCGTCTTAACACCATCACTCCCTGTTGAAAACTGACTTTCATACGCTTCTAACGCTTCCACCTTTTTAGAAAGGTATTCACTAATATCTATACAAAAATTCGGTTTATGAAAACCATTAATCATATAATTATAAAAAGACTCTACACGGTGCGGCGGAAGTTCAGGCATATATTTACGAATTCCCGCTGAAAAGATAGCTTCTTCCACAAGTTTCGCGCAATTAGCATGGTCTGGATGACGATCTTCGTAATATGGTGCGAAAATTAGTGTTGGTTTATATGTACGAATAATCTTTACAATTTCACGTATATATTCTTCTTTCATATACAAACCACGGTCTGGCATTGCTAAATTAATTCTCGTTTTTACTCCCATAATACGAGCTGCAGCCTTTGCTTCTTCTTTTCTTAGTTCTACCGTTCCATTTGAAGAAAGATCAGCTTCTGTTAAATCGCAAATGCCTACTTCATATCCTTGCTTCGTATACTTTGCAATGGTACCTGCCATGCCGATTTCAACATCATCGGCATGAGCACCAAACGCTAATATATGTAATCCACTCATAATTGTTCCCCTCATTTTCTTAACTTTCGGTAATCTAAATCCCCCCGCTCTAATGCATGCATTAGCATTTCAGCACTTGCCATATTTGTTGCTAATGGGATGGCGTATACATCACATAAACGAAGTAACGCATTAACATCTGGTTCATGCGGCTGGGCTGTTAGTGGATCCCGGAAAAAAATCACCATATCCATCTCATTTTTTGCAATCATTGCACCAATTTCTTGATCTCCACCAAGAGGACCGGATTGATATCTTGTTACAACTAAACCAGTTGCCTCCATAATACGAAGTCCYGTCGTTCCTGTTGCAAAAAGTTCATGTTTTTCAAAAATTGGTTTATATGCGTATGCGAACGAAACCATATCATCTTTCTTTTTGTCATGTGCGATTAAGGCAATTTTCATCCGTTGTCTCCCCCTTTAGTCGATAATATTTTCTAAACCGTACACAAGATGATCAAGGTTCATTACTGTTTCAATTGATAGTTTTACACCTGACATAAATGATGCACGGTTGAATGAATCATGACGAACTGTTAACATTTGTCCATCTCCGCCGAACATTACTTCTTGGTGTGCAATAAGCCCTGGTAGACGTACGCTATGAATGTGAATACCGTCTACATTTGCACCACGTGCCCCTTCTAATTGTTCCGTTTCATTAGGGTGCCCTTGCTCTTTTGGCACACGATTTTGACGGATTAATTCTACTGTTTTTACAGCTGTACCAGATGGTGCGTCTAATTTTTGATCATGGTGTAATTCAATTACTTCAACATCTTGGAAGTACTTCGCTGCCATTTGAGARAAYTTCATCATAAGAACTGCACCAATCGCAAAGTTTGGAGCAATGATTGTTCCTACTTCTTTTTCTTTTGCATTTTCTGTTAATTGCTTTAGTTCTTCTTCAGTAAATCCAGTTGTACCAATAACTGATCGAAGTCCACGTTCAACTGCAAGTGTCACATGTTTCTTTCCAATTTCTGGTGTTGTTAAATCTAACAATACATCTGCTTCTACTTCATCTAAACAAGTATGTAAATCCGCGTAAATAGGTGCATCTAGCGCTGGCATTCCCGGTAAATCAGAAATTTTTTCTCCGCCATGCTTATAATCAATTGCTGCTACTAAATTGAAATGCGCTGTTCTTTCCATAAGAAGGACTGCTTCATATCCCATGCGTCCTCGTGGTCCAGCGATAATTACTTTAATTTCTTTCATGCGTCTTTCTCTCCCTCATCAATACGTGTCCAACGATCTTTATCACGTGTATTAAATTTATTCATTACAATGTTATGCGCTGTTTCTAAATCAATATTTAAACTATTTGCCATACAAATCATAACAAATAAAACATCTCCAAGCTCTTCCTCAACACTTCGTTCTTTCTCAGTCGTTTTCTTTGGTTTCTCACCATAATAATGATTAACCTCTCTTGCAAGCAAATAAAACATCTCCAAGCTCTTCCTCAACACTTCGTTCTTTCTCAGTCGTTTTCTTTGGTTTCTCACCATAATAATGATTAACCTCTCTTGCAAGC
>NZ_JBFTMA010000021.1:0-35438 GCF_056396725.1 Bacillus sp. 05T31 | reverse complement strand
GCTTAATCTCTTCCTCTGAAAAATCACCGTTTTGCATTGCTTTCATYTGTTCTTTAATAATTTCAACAGCTTTTTCAAAGTTCTTCGCTTCAATTCCAGACATAACGAAGAGCAAACCTTTATGACTTTCAAATCTCGATGCTGCATAGTASGCTAAACTATTTTTTTCACGGACATTTACGAATAACTTCGAATGAGAAAACCCTCCAAATAATCCGTTAAACAATTGTAATGCAAAATAATCTTCATCTTTATACGTAATGAATGTGCGATAGCCGATATTTAATTTACTTTGCTTTAGTTCTTGTTTTTCAACAATTTCTTTTTCTTCATTATTTCGTTTATGAAGAAGTACATTTCTCTCTTTCATAGCGCGAGATGAAATCGAAAAATACTTATTTACAAGCTCCACAGCATCTTCTGAAATGTCACCAATGATATATAAATCCATTTCATCTTCAGCTAACACTTTTTGATAATATTGATACAAACTTTCATTTGTAATAGAAGCAACACTTTCTTTTTTTCCATTTGCACTTAAGCGATATGGTTCTACTTTGCACATTTCTGCAATTAAACGCTCGTTTGCATAACGCATTTTATCATCATAAGTAGCTTCAATTCGTTGCAAGAGTGCTCGTTTCTCACTTTCTACAATAGAAGATAGAAAACCGTCCCCTTCTGTTGCTGGATGTAAAACAATATCAGATAACATAGAAAGCGCTTTTTCAAATAACGGTGGTGCATCGCGTAAATATGTTTCATTTGCAATGTCTACATAAATAGAGATGATATGGTCTTCTCCTTTTTTACTTACATCTACCGCTAAAGAAGATCCATATAATTCTTCTAAATATTGACGAAGACGAATTACAGAAGGCAGTTTTTCTGTCGCACTTTGCAATACGTACGGCAATAGGGCACGCTCTGTCACCGTCTCCTCATTTAAAGGTGCTTTAAAACGAAATACAAAGGTATTTGTTTTAAATTTATCAGTCGGAATAATATGTACTCGCAAGCCACCTAATTCATGCAGTTGCTGTTCCATTAGTTTCATTAATAGCCCTCCTTTACGTATGTAGGAATATTCCTCTTCAATATACAGTTTTTAGAAATAAAAAATCAACTTTTCTTCCTTATTATGCTTACATTTGAGTCTTTCTAAAAACTTTAATATGTAAGGAACATAGTAAAATTCCGTATTAAATATATTCTATGTAAAAAAGCCCGCACTAATGTGCGAGCTTTTTTTATACTTTCTAAATACTCATCGTTTTCCTTTTTCATAAGGCGTTCCTAATGCTTTCGGAGCTTCAGATCGGCCTACAAAACCAACGAGTGCTAATATTGTAAATACATACGGTAATATCGTTAAGAATACACTTGGAATTTCTTTTAATATAGGAATTGTACCACCTGTTATCCCAAGTGATTGAGCAAATCCGAAGAACAGCGCTGCTCCAAGAGCACCAAGTGGATTCCATTTACCAAAGATCATAGCTGCTAGTGCTAAGAAACCTTGTCCAGTAATTGTAGCACCTGAGAAGTTACCAGAAATCGACATTGCGAAGACCGCACCACCCACTCCTGCAAACATTCCAGATATACAAACTGCAATATAACGCATTTTATATACATTAATCCCCATCGTATCTGCTGCCATTGGATGTTCACCAACAGCACGAAGACGAAGACCGAACGGTGTTTTATAAATAATGTACCAAACAACAAATGCTAAAATAATGGCAATATACGACGTTATTGGTACGTTTGAGAAAAATATTTTTCCGATAACTGGAATATCTGATAGACCTGGGACATCGATTTTTTCAATACGGTATTGAATAAAATCTGTCTGCCCTTTATCAAAAATCTTCTTAATCGCAAATACTGTTAAACCAAGAGATAAGAAGTTAATCGCTACACCACTTACAACCTGATCAGCACGGAACGTAATGGATGCTACCGCGTGAAGTAATGCAAATAATCCACCACCAATTGCCGCAAATAGTAATGCAATCCATGGAGTCATCGTTCCCCAAGTATCACCCATTAATAAGGTTGTAACAATTCCAACAAATGCACCAAATAGCATTAGTCCTTCTAACGCAATATTTACAACACCTGATCGTTCACTAAATACACCACCTAATGCTGTAAAAATTAAAGGTGCTGATGTATATAACGTACCTGTCACAAGAATGGCTAATATATCTAAAAAGCTCATTTATTTCCCCTCCTTGCTCATGCGTGTAAGCGCCCATCTTAAAACATAACTACATGCAACAAAGAAGATAATACATGCAATAATTACGTTAATAAGTTCTGATGGTACATCTGCCTCAAAGTTCATTTGAGGGGAAGCACTTTTCAAACCACCAAATAACAATGCTGAAAGGATAATACCAAATGGATTATTTCCTCCAAGAAGCGCTACGGCAATTCCGTCAAATCCAATCCCTGTAAATGAAGACATTGCTGTCATGCTTTGGAATGTTCCTAACCCTTCCATTGCTCCACCAATCCCAGCAAATGCACCAGCAATTGTCATGGAGAATACTACATTACGAGAAACCTTCATACCTGCATATTGAGAAGCATGTTGATTAAATCCTACTGACTTTAATTCATAACCTAGAGTTGTTCGATCTAATAAGAACCACATTAAGATTGCTACTAAAATTGCAACAATAATTCCCCAGTGAAGACGTGAACCATCAGTTATTGCAGCTAACCAATCTGAAGATAAAGATGCACTCGCTTTAATATCATATGTTTTATCATTGCCCTCATGTAAAAAGCGTTTAATTATGTCATACGTTACATATAACGCGATATAGTTCATCATTATTGTTACAATAACTTCATTAACCTTAAACTTCCCTTTTAAATAACCAGGAATAAAGCCCCATATTCCACCCACCATTGCTGCAAATAAAATAGATAATGGAATATGAAAAAACGCTGGTAGTGAGACCGCATAACCGAACCAAACTGCCGCAAGCCAACCAACTAATAGTTGACCCTCTACCCCGATATTAAATAAACCTGTACGAAATGCAAACGCCACCGATAATCCAGCAAGAATAAGTGGTATCATAGTGCGAAGTGTCTCACCAATCGCACTAGCACTGCCGAACATACCTGTCCAAAGCGCACTATAACCAACAATTGGATCATAGCCACTAACCAGCATTACAATCGCTCCAACAATTAAACCAAAAATAACGGATAGTACTGGGACTAAAATATTTATCGTTCGCTCTGTTAAAAGTTTTTTAGCCATTTGTACCCACCTGCTCTTTCTCTGTTCCTCCAGCCATTAGCAAACCAAGCTGTTGTTCATTTGTGTCTTTCGCATTCACAATTGCTACAATTTTCCCTTCATAGATAACCGCAACCCGATCACTCACATTTAAAATTTCTTCTAATTCTAAAGATAAAAGAAGAACCGCTTTCCCATTATCTCTCTGCTCGATTAATTTTTTATGAATAAATTCAATTGCACCTACATCTAAACCACGTGTTGGCTGTGCTGCAATTAATAAATCCGGATTACGATCTACTTCACGTGCAATAATAGCTTTCTGCTGATTCCCACCAGATAGAGCACGCGCTAATGTTTGTTCGCTAGGTGTACGTACATCGAACTGTTCAATAAGTGCCTTCGCTTTCCCTGTGATTTTGCTAAAATTTAAAATCCCCTTCTTTGAAAATGGATTTTTATAGTACGTTTGCAAAACTATATTGTCTCTAACAGAAAAATCAAGAACTAGTCCGTGCTTATGACGATCTTCTGGAATATGACCAATTCCTTCTTCTGTAATTCTTCGAACAGGCCAATTCGTTATTTCTTTCCTTTTAATTGCAATAGAACCTGACTCAACTTTTCGTAAACCAGTAATTGCTTCTATTAATTCGCTTTGTCCATTTCCATCGATTCCTGCAATACCAACAATTTCCCCCGCACGAACAGTTAAGTCAAGGCCTTTTACAGCAGGCAGTTGGCGTGCATCGTGAACAACAAGATTTGCAATAGAAAGTACCTCTTCTTTGGGCGTAGCGTCTATTTTTTCTGTTTTAAAATTCACTTGACGTCCGACCATTAATTCTGCAAGTTTATGTTCATCCGTATTTGCAACGTCAACAGTTCCAATCCCTTTTCCTTTGCGAATAATTGTACAACGATCGCAAACTTCCATAATTTCTTTCAATTTATGAGTAATAAGAATGATAGATTTTCCTTCTTGCACAAGCTTTTTCATAATTTGAATCAATTCATGAATTTCTTGTGGTGTTAACACTGCAGTCGGTTCATCAAATATTAAAATTTCCGCTCCACGGTAAAGTGTTTTTAAAATTTCAACACGCTGTTGCATACCAACAGAAATATCCTGTATTTTCGCGTATGGATCTACAGCTAAACCATATTGTTCAGACAACTTTTGAATCTCTTTAGCAGCTTCTTCAACAGCTATTCTCCCTTTTTTCTTCGGTTCATTACCGAGAATGATATTCTCTGTAACTGTAAAATTATGAACAAGCATAAARTGYTGATGGACCATCCCAATACCAAGRTCATTYGCAATATTCGGATTTGTAATTTTTACAGGTGTTCCTTTAATTTTAATTTCACCCTGTTCTGGCTGATACAAACCGAATAGTACATTCATCAATGTTGATTTCCCTGCACCATTTTCTCCAAGTAAAGCATGTATTTCTCCCTGTTTTACTTGCAGCGTAATATCATCATTCGCTACAATGCCTGGGAATACTTTCGTAATATTATTCATCTCAATTACGTATTCCATTTCGTTCCTCCTTTTAACAGGGAACATTCCCCTATTACACTATTAACTTATTAAGCGATTTGGAAGTTTTATACATACAAAGGTTAGTTCTAAGAACTAACCTTTGCTATTTCTCTATCTTTATTTTTTTAGAGAAGCTTCATATTCTTTATATTCTTTATCTGTAGCTGGTACTTTAATTTCTCCAGCTGTAATTTTCTTTTCAAATTCTTCTACTTTTGTTAAAATCTCAGGGTTAACTTTTTTCACGTTATCAGTTGTTTTTGCAATACCAACACCGTCATCTTTTAAGCCAAACGCTTCAATTTTACCACCTTTTAATTTTCCATCTTTCGCTTCTTTTGCTACTTTTTGTACAGCGATATCAACACGTTTTACCATTGAAGTTAATGTTACGTTTTCAGGCATACCTTCTTGATTTTGGTCACGGTCAACACCGATTACCCAAACGTTTTCACCTTTTTTCTTACGGTTTTTCGCTTCAGTGAATACACCGTTACCTGTACCACCAGCAGCATGATAAATAACATCTACGCCTTGACCATACATTGCTGACGCAAGAACTGTACCTTTTTCAGGCTTATCGAATGCTTCAGCATATTCAGATACGATTTCAATATTTGGATTCACTGCCTTAGCACCAGCTTTAAATCCATTCTCAAATTTACTAATTAAATCACTCTTCATTCCACCAACAAATCCTACTTTATTCGATTTTGTTGACATAGCTGCCACCGCACCTACAAGGAATGACCCTTCATGATCTTTAAATGTAATACTTGTTACGTTTGGTGCATCTACAACAGTATCAACAATTGCAAATTGTTGTTTTGGAGATTCTTTTGCTACTTCTTTAATTGCTCCCTCTAATTTATACCCAATACCGAAAGCTAAATCATACTTATCTTTTGAAAATTTCTTTAAGTTCGGAATATAATCCGCTTCTTTTTCAGATTGAAGATAACGATAATTTGTCTTCTCTTTTAATCCATTATCTTTACCAAACTGTTGTAATCCTTCCCAAGAAGATTGGTTAAATGATTTGTCATCAACGCCCCCAACATCTGTAACCATACCAACCTTAAACTCTTTATCCCCTTTTTTGTCACTATCCGCTTTATCCGAGTTACCACATGCACCTAACACTGTACTTGCTGCTAACGTTAACGATAATAAAAGACCTGTTTTTTTCTTCATACTAGAAACCCCTCCTGAAATGTTTTGTCTAATGATTCATACGCTGCTGTCCCTTACTTCTTGCTGTCACCTCCCTAAAAAGGAACTTCCCTACATACGTTTTCTTAATACGTGGAAGCTAAACTTATCAGCTCTAAAGTAATTAATAGAATATAAGATTGGCTCATCATTTTGATCATAGTGCATTTGTTTTAAAACTAGCAGTGCCGTTTCAGGTTCACATTCTAAAATCGGTGAAATTTTCGGGTGATAACCAATCGGTTCAATGTGAGCAACTGCGTATGTGATACGCTTGTGCGTATTATTATGTATTACTGTAAGCAGCGATTCCTCATTGTATCCCGATAAATCTGGTAATATCTCTTTTGCCAGTTTATCAATGCAATATACAACTGGTTCCCCATCCGCTGTACGAACACGTTCAATCATTACTGCGCTAAAAGCATCTTCACAATTAAATTTCTCTTTTTCTTCTTCTGTTAAAGTTGTTGTAGATGATGATAAAAAGATTGTTCCTGGTGTTTTCCCCACACTAGAAATCATATCTGTAATACTAGAAAGTTGCTCTATTCCAGAAGAAAATAACGGCTTCGCATTTACAAATGTCCCTACACCATGTCTACGAATAACAACATTTTCTTCTTCTAAAATACGTAGTGCTTCCCTTAAAGTTGCCCTACTTACACCAAGTTCTTTCGCTAGATCAAACTCTGAAGGTAACTTTTGTTTTTCTTTGTAAGCCCCATCTTTAATTTTTCCTTTGATGTGATCAATCACCCGCAAATATAGGTGACGACTATCGGATTTTACTGACATAAGACTCCCCCGCATTTYAATTATTCGACCTCTGATGTAAGACTTCTTTTCTCTTTTTTCAACTCACAACATAGTATAAATTACTAAATACTAAAAATAAGCGTAATTATCGAATAAATATTAATAATTTTTCAAGATGAAATTTTCACACTTTATTCCATAAAAAAAACTTTGTACCATAAACATTTCTCATATAGAGAAAAAGTTCGGCACAAAGATTCCTTACATCCTTTGTTACACACTTTTCCCCTCATAGTCTAGCAATTCATGGTTGCCAGGTAGAAACTTATGGACCTTATCTCCAAGATTATATGAGGCAGTGATTCTTTTCGAAGTAATCTTACCACTTGCTCCCATATGTGTCAACAGATTTCAACATTTTTCTACATTAAATATCGAACGTTTTGAAAGCCAAAACGATAAGCATTCGTATTCTAAAGGACCCTTAAAAATGTAAGCCCTTTCTTAGTCGATGGCTATAGTATATAACAAAAACAGCATATAAAAAAGCCTAATTGTAAAAACAATTAGGCTTTTTTTAAGAACTTTTTTCTTGCACATCTTTAATGAGTACTCCCCTTGGTTTACTACCTTCATAAGGACCTACTACACCATTCATTTCCATGGCATCAATTAAACGAGCTGCTCGCGTATATCCTACTCTAAATCTACGTTGTAACATAGAAACAGATGCTGTTTGCATTTCTACTACAAGCTGAACCGCTTCATCGTATAATTCATCTTCTACTTCCTGCTTTGTTTCAGGAACATCTTGTGGAATCATATCCTCTTGATATTGCGCTTTTTGCTGCGCAATAACAGATTCTACGACTCTCTCAACTTCATCATCTGATAAAAAYGCCCCTTGTACACGAACAGGTTTCGATGCACCAATTGGTATGAATAACATATCTCCACGACCTAGCAACTTTTCTGCACCACCACCGTCAAGAATCGTTCGAGAATCTATTTGGGAAGATACAGCAAATGCAATACGCGATGGAATATTCGCTTTAATAACACCTGTGATAACATCAACTGACGGGCGCTGAGTCGCAATAATTAAATGAATACCAGCAGCACGTGCCATTTGCGCTAAACGCATAATCGCATCTTCTACATCCGAAGAAGCAACCATCATTAAATCAGCTAACTCGTCCACAATTACTACAATATATGGTAATTCAGGTTGTTTCGCTTCCGATTGGCTATTATGTTCTTTAATATAATCATTATATCCTTCAATGTTACGCGTACCGCTATGCGCGAATAATTCATAACGACGCTCCATTTCACTCACAACTTTCTTCAAAGCCTGTGATGCTTTTTTCGGRTCAGTTACGACTGGTGTTAATAAGTGCGGAACACCGTTATATACATTTAACTCTACCATTTTCGGATCAATCATCATTAATTTTACTTCATGCGGTTTTGCACGCATTAAAATACTTACAATAATTCCATTAATACATACACTCTTTCCACTACCAGTCGCACCAGCTACTAATAAATGGGGCATTTTATTTAAACGTGCCAATACAGCCTCTCCTGTAACATCACGTCCAAGACCGATTAATAACTTCTCTTCTGGGTGGTTATTCGCCTTTGAATCAAGAACTTCTCTCAGCGTTACCATAGAAACTTCTGAATTCGGAACCTCAATCCCTACAGCTGATTTCCCGGGAATAGGTGCTTCAATACGAATGTCTTTCGCTGCTAAAGCAAGCGCTAAATCATCACTTAAACTAACAATTTTACTTACCTTTACTCCCATATCAGGATACACTTCATATTTCGTAACTGCAGGACCTCTATGTACTTTTGTTACTTTCGCTTTCACACCAAAACTTTGGAATGTACGTTCCAATTTACGAGCATTTTCATAAATTTCCGCATTTTCATTTGTAACTTGCTTATTTTGGGGAAACTTTAATATATCAAGCGAAGGAAGCTTATAATCTTTATTTTCCACATTAGAAAATTGCATAGGAGGTGCTTTCGTTTCACCTTCTAGCGATTCAACGATTTTTTCTCCTCGTTTCTTGTGAGGTTGTTCTTCTGGCGCAGGCGGAACTGCCTCTTCAATAAACGGAGGAGTGATTAAATCATTTTCTTCTATCTGCTTTTCCGTCTCTTCACGTACTGGATAATTCTCAGTAAAATTCGAAATAATTGGTGGACCAATTTCTATTTCTTCTACTGGCTCAATAGCTTCTTCTTGTTCAGCAACACGTTCACGCCTCTTGCTTCTTGTTGTTTTTTTCTTTTCAGTTTGCTCGGCGACCCTTTGAGATTTCCAATCTTTATAATCCCCTTGCATTACTTGAAACTGACTTCTAAGAATTCTCCCTACCGGAGCAAGTACTTCTCCAATATGTTTATTTGTTATACAAAGTATTCCAAGAATAACTAAAATAATTCCAATGATATATGCCCCTACTTCGTCAAATAAGAAGTAGCACGTTGCGAACATCAATGCACCGAACATACCACCACCTAAATGAACACTATCCGGGCCCTTTTTCATTTCAAGGAAGAAGTAATCTTTTGTACTAACAATTACAGAAGTATTTTGTACAGCTCCATCTTTCGTAAGCAGGTTAAATAATGTAATATGACTAAACATTAATATTGCTAGTACAATTAAATAAACACCTATTAGCCGTTTATTTAAAAGGTTGGGCCATCCCCGCTTTATTACAAACGCAACAGATAAAGCTATTACACCTAACACACCWATTATGTACCACTCACCAAAGAAGAAGCGAAAAAATAACACAAACGATTTCCCTACAACACCTAGCTGTAAAATCGTAATAATCGAAAGTGCAAAAAGAGTCAACCCGACGATTTCATAATACAAAGTTGGCTTTATCGTACGTCTTGCCTTAGCCTTCGTCCCTCTTTGCTTTTGTTTTGCCATTTCTTCACCTCGTGTTCTAAAAATTAAGTACAACTTTCTTATAAAAAAGCTCTACTTACATGTCTTTCTCTCTATTTTTCAGGTCTTTATATCTTCTATTTTTACACTTCTTGTAAAATGTTAAATAAACAGAAGAAAGCAGCCTACTCATGGCTGCTCAACCGTCTTGTTTTTTATATTATACCATAGCTCCTAAACAAAATCCTTCTTTTTGCTAAAAGGTAATTTTCTGTCCAGGCTCAAACTCTAGGTAGTGAGACGGATTCGTACTTAATACACGTACAATAGAGTAACATTGATTATCCTCCTCAGAAACCACTAATTCCACGCCATTTATATTCACAACTTTTTGGCTTTCGCATTGTGAATAATCGGCCGGATACACAAGTTGCTCTGGCATAATTGTATATAAAATCATTGTAGCATTGTCCCTTCTGTACTACCTATAACAAGACCTGTTAAACGAATCGGATGAATTGTCATCGTCGCTGTTTCGGCAATAAATGAATAATCAGTTGAGACCGCAATCGGTACACCGATTGAATGCCCTCCTCCTAAAACAAGAGATACAGTTGGTTTTGAAAGCGAAGCCACCATTTCAGAAATCGCTAATCCAGCTTCAACGTCACCCCCAACTGTATTTAATATTAACAGTAAACCTTCAATTTTTGGATTTTGTTCAATCGCGACAATTTGCGGAATGATGTGTTCATATTTTGTTGTTTTATTTTGTGGTGGCAACTGAATATGACCTTCYACCTGCCCAACAATTGTTAAGCAATGAATACGCGATTCATTCATTTGTGGTACATTTGTCTGTCCAAGTTGCTGAATTTTCTCCACTATAGAAGCCTCTTTTGGAACTTCTTTCGGCTCAGCTTCTTTTTCTTCATTTGTATAACGATCACGTTCTGTCATATCGCATCCCCTTTCACTCGTATATAACTATTATTTCTTAAGTTATGAATTTCATTCGATAGGGTTAAAAAAGAAAAAGATCACCTGTAAAGGTGACCTTCTTTATACTTCCATAATAATCGGTAAAATCATTGGCTTTCTCTTCGTTTCTTCGTACAAGAACTGCCCTAATAATTCACGAATATTTTGTTTCAACATAGACCATTCAATTGTATATTCTTTAATTGATTGTTCAACAATCATACGTACAATATCTGTGGATCGTTCGATTAATGCTTCTGATTCACGAACATATACAAAGCCGCGTGAAATAATTTCTGGACCAGAGATTATTTTCTTTTCATCCTTACCAAGTGTTACAACAACAACTAAAATTCCATCTTGAGATAACATCTTTCTATCTCGAAGAACGATGTTACCGACGTCACCTACACCTAATCCATCAATTAAAACATTACCAGCTTGCACTTTACCAGCTAATTTTGCTTCATCGTCACCAAAAGCAATTACATCGCCTTTTTCTACGATAAAGATATTCTCTCTCGCAAYACCTACATCTTCCGCTAAATACGCATGTGCTTTTTGCATACGGAACTCACCATGTACGGGTACAAAATACTTCGGCTTCATTAAATTTATCATCAACTTTAATTCTTCTTGGCTACCATGACCTGAAACGTGAACTTTTCTTTCACCGTAATAAATAACYTCAGCACCAGATCTAAATAACAAGTCAATAATTTTTGATACAGATACTTCATTTCCTGGAATTGGAGAAGCTGCAATAATAACAGTATCACCTTTACGAATTGAAATTTGTTTATGAGCTTGTTTCGCCATTCTAGAAAGGGCTGCCATCGGTTCCCCTTGACTACCAGTCGTTAAGATAGCTACCTTTTTTTCCGGGAAATTGTCTATTTCTTGTAATGAAATAACCATACCTTCTGGAACATCTAAATAACCWAGACGTCTTGCAATATCTACCACTTTCACCATGCTACGTCCTACTACCGCTACTTTCCTTCCAGTTTCAGCAGCTGCATCAAACACTTGTTGAATACGGTGTACATTGGAGGCAAATGAAGCAACAATAATACGCCCTTCTGAACTATAGAATACTTTAGAAATCTCTATACCAACTTCTTTTTCCGAACCTGTATAACCAGGACGTTCAGCGTTTGTACTATCAGATAACAAGCAAAGTACGCCTTCATTTCCAATTTGCGCCATTTTCCCAAGATCTGCTCCACTATTTCCGATTGGAGTTTGATCAAATTTAAAGTCTCCTGTATATACTACAGCACCTTTTGATGTATGGAAACAAACACCCACAGAATCCGGAATACTATGTGTCGTTCCGAAGAATGACACATTTGTTGAATTAAACTCTACTGTTGAATTCGAGTCAATTGTTTTTAAGTCTACACGGCCTAACATTCCTGCTTCGCCAAGCTTTTCTTGTATAAGTCCTACCGTTAATTTCGTCGCATATACTGGAATAGATAATTTACGAAGCACATAAACAATTCCACCAATATGATCTTCATGACCATGGGTAATAAATAGTCCTTTTACTCGCTCTTGATTTTCTACTAAATATGTAATGTCAGGAATAACAATATCAATCCCAAACATTTCATCTCCCGGGAACATCAATCCGGCATCTACAATAAAGATTTCAGAATCAATTTCAACACAGTACATGTTTTTTCCGATTTCACCTACTCCGCCAAGAGCAAATACTTTMACAGACTCATTCTCTTTTCTCTTCATGTTGTTGCCTGGTTTAAAAATCTTGCAAACACTGATTTCACTAAAATTGCAGAGACACCAGGGGAAACTCTACAACCACCATATATTCACCGTCCAAGACGAATGTCCTTACCGTTATGCGATATCATGTCCTTGTTAATTTTTTAAACCAGGTTTCACCTCTCTTTCATTATATAAATCAAATATCTTATTCGATATGATATGAAAATTTCATTAAATCTTAATTTTTACCAATTTTGCTAAGCATACCCGTACTAAGCTACTTAGCCATATTATAACTGATACAAGAAATAGAACACAAGTTAAATTATGCGAAAGACAAGAGAGGACACTAAAATGAGATTATAATTTAAGAGGGCAAAATTCATATCAGTTTTACTATTTTCCCTACGTAATAAGAGTTTGATGGAAAAATATTCATGTAAATTCTTTACATAAACATGAAACGATATTCACTAAAAAAATCTTATCTCTGTAATCAGTTTCTTACTAATTCTCCCCCCTGCCATCCCCTTCTTATTACAGCTTATTAACTATAGCTAATTTTCATCACTTACATATAGTTAGTCAAAATAAAAATGACCTAGTTTCACACTAGGTCATTTTTATTAACGAGGAATAGATTGCATTACGGATTGTAACGTTATTCTTTCTTCTTCCGTTAATGGAAGAAGTGGCAAACGTACAGAACCTACATCTAATCCCACCATTTGTAATGCTGTTTTTACTGGTGTTGGGCTCGGCGCCATAAATAGTGCATCCGTTACTTTTACTAGTAATTGATGTAATTTCTGCGCTTTTTTGAACTCTCCAGCTTGGAATGCAGCAATCATTTCTTGCATTTCATTCCCGATAACATGAGATGCTACAGAAACAATACCTTTTGCTCCAATTGCCATAGCTGGTAATGTTAAACCATCATCACCGCTGTATACTGCAAAGTCGTCCGCTGTTTTTTCAATGATTTCTGTCATTGTTAATACATCGCCGCCTGCATCTTTAATCGCAACAATGTTTTCTATTTCTGATAAACGAACAACTGTATCAACGGAGATTTGTACAATAGATCGTCCTGGAACATTATATAGCATTACCGGAAGCGGAGTGCTTTCAGCGATTGTTTTAAAGTGCTGGTACATCCCTTCTTGACTCGGTTTATTATAATACGGTGCCACTAGCATAACTGCATCAACACCAACTTCAGTTGCCTTTTTTGTTAAATCGACAGAAGCATGCGTATTATTGCTACCTGTTCCAGCGATGACGGGCACCCTTTTATCGACAACAGATACGACATGGCGATATAACGCTACTTTTTCTTCTGATGTTAATGTAGGAGATTCTCCAGTCGTCCCTCCTACCACGATTGCTGTTGTACCGTTATCAATTAAATAATTTACCAATTTCGTTGTCTTTGCAAAATCGATATTACCATTTTTATCAAACGGTGTTACCATCGCGGTTGCAATTGTCCCAAAATCTATCATGATCTCACTCCTTATTGTTCCAGTTGCTTTTCTTTTGAAAGCTCAAATGCACTATGTAATGCATTCACAGCCTCCACTAAATCGGCTTCTTTTACAAGAACCCAAATTGTCGTATGACTATCTGCTGATTGCAGAATTTGAATACCTTTTTCCGCTAAAGCTGTGACAATTTTCGCTGTAACCCCTGGAATACCTGCCATTCCAGCACCAACAATAGAAACCTTCGCACAATGCTCTGTCACCACTGGATCATATCCAAGTTGCTTTAAAACCTCAACTGCACGCGCTGATACACTATCCTTTACTGTGTAAGCTACACCAGTAGGAGAAATGTTAATTAAGTCCACACTAATCCCTTCATTAGCCATTTCTTTAAACACGTGTTGTTGTAAATCATATGCAGTTTCTTTTGCAAGCACTTTAATTTGCGTTACGTTTGACACATGGGCAATCCCTGTAACAGGACGTTCTTCTACATCCTGCCCTTTTGTAGCACCATCATATGCCGCAATAAGCGTACCTTCACTATCAGAATACGTAGAACGTACACGAAGTGGTACTTTTGCATGCATCGCAATTTCAACCGCACGCGGATGAACAACTTTCGCACCCTGATAAGCCATGTTACAAATCTCGTTATATGTTACAGTTTGAAGATGACGTGCATCTTTTACGATACGAGGATCCGCAGTCATAACACCTTCAACATCTGTGAAAATATCGATATATTCAGCATGAAGCGCAACACCTAATGCTGAAGCTGAGGTATCACTACCTCCGCGTCCAAGTGTTGTCGTATCTCCATTTTTCGTTTGACCTTGGAATCCAGTCACGACGATAACATCTATATTTTGTAACTCTTCATGTATACGATCGCAATTCATTTCAATAATCTTAGCATTCGTAAAGTCATTATTCGTTACAAAACCAGCTTGCGCACCATTTAATGCTGCTGCTTTTATACCATTCTCATTCAACATGTTAGAGAAAACAATTGCTGAGATTAATTCTCCGCATGATAATAATAAATCTTGCTCACGTTTAGAAATATTAGGTTCCTCTTGATTTACAAGACTTAATAACGTATCAGTTGCATACGGTTCACCTTTACGGCCCATTGCTGATACAACAGTAACTACTTTATAACCAGCAGCTAACGATTTTTTTATATGGTGAAGCGCATGCTTGCGCCCATTGTCATCACGTACTGATGTACCACCAAATTTTTGAACAATAATTTTCATATTTTGCACCTTCTCTTAGCCGTTTACACTAATTGTAATTTTACTAAGCGCTCTGCAATTTGAACAGAATTCCATGCAGCGCCTTTTAATAAGTTATCAGATACGACCCAAAGGTGGAATCCTTTATCATTATTTAAATCTTTACGGATTCTTCCAACGAATACTTCATTTTTACCTACTGCAGTAGCTGGCATTGGATATAACTGCTCTGCTGGATTATCTTGCAGTACAATACCTTCTGCATTTGCAAGTAAGTTTTTCATTTCTTCTACTGTTACGCCTTCTTTATCTACTTCAATGTACACAGACTCGGAATGACCCGATACAACTGGTAAACGTACACATGTCGCAGCTACTTCTAATTCAGGCATATGCATAATTTTTTTCGTTTCATTAATCATTTTCATTTCTTCGAATGTAAATCCATTATCTTGGAATTTATCAATCTGTGGAATAGCATTAAAAGCGATTTGGAAATGCTTTTCGTCACCTGATACAGGTAAAACATTCGCCTTTACTTCTTCGCCATTTAAGATTGCTTGTGATTGTTCATGAAGTTCTTCAATAGCTGCCGCACCAGCACCTGATACAGCTTGATATGTGGAAACGATTACTCGTTTTAAACCATATTGCTGGCGAACTGGCTCAAGAGCTACTACCATTTGAATTGTAGAACAGTTTGGATTTGCAATAATACCATTATGTTCTTTTAAATCATTTTCATTTACTTCAGGTACAACAAGTGGCACGTTTTCTGTCATACGGAATGCACTTGTATTATCAACAACAATTGCACCGCGCTTTGCTGCTTCTGGCGCTAATTGTTTCGATACAGATCCACCTGCACTAAATAGTGCAATATCTACTCCTTCAAAACTTTCAGGAGTTGCCTCTTGAACTGTAAATTCTTCGCCTTTAAATACAAGTTTCTTACCTGCAGATCGTTTAGATGAAAGTAACGTTAACTTCCCAATTGGAAATTCTCGTTTCTCTAAAGTATTTAACATTTGTTCACCAACTGCGCCGGTTGCTCCAACTACAGCGACATGAAAAGTTTTTTGCTTTTCCATCACTATGCCCCTTTCTAGATACCAATCCTTCTATAACTTAGAATTAGAAGGAGCTTACAATGCCCCCTCTAATCTTAATAACGTTAATTTTATCATATTCTACAGTAAGAATGATGGTTTCAACAAAAATTGTACGTTTTTTTCGTTTTTTAATTCATATATCTGAATTTTTCTACAACAACAGGTTGTAATTGTTTTCCTTGTAGCGCTTCCAATACTGTATCTTCAAGTAACTCCATACGAGCTACCATTGAGTTCGGTTTTTTCTCTGGTGCATCTTGGCCAAATGGTACGAAGTAGATGTCTTTTGTAGCCATTAGGCGCATGAGGTTTACTCCATTAAGCCCCAACGCATCATTCGTCGAAACAGCTAACACAACAGGCTTTCCATTTCTAAGCGTCGCTTTTGCTGCCATTAATACTGGAGAGTCTGTCATTGCATTTGCAAATTTACTCATCGAATTCCCTGTTAGTGGTGCGATCACCATGCAATCTAGTGGAATTTTCGGTCCTAGTGGCTCTGCGCCAACGATTGAATTAATTGCCTTAAAACCGGTTATTTCTTCGATCTTTTTAATCCATTCTTCCCCTTCGCCAAATCTAGTATTTGTTGATTGGACAGTATAAGAAACAACGGGACGTACTTCTGCACCTTCTGCAATTAACTTCTCTAAATGTGGCATAACTTCTTCATACGTACAATGTGACCCTGTAAATCCGAAACCAATTCGTTTTCCCTTCAAACTCATTTCTCATCATCCTCCTTTGCGATTGCATCTGCTATTAATAACTGAGAAAGAACATTCGCTAATATTTGTCCTGCTGTTTTCGGTGCAACAATCCCAGGAAGACCAGGTGCTAATAGTGCCTTCACTCCACGCTTCTCCGCATAGCGAAAGTCCGTGCCACCTGGCTTAGAAGCTAAATCAATAACTAGCGTATGAGCTGGCATTTTTGAAAGAACATTCGCTGTCACAACGAGATGCGGAATTGTATTAATAACAATATCGATATTACCTACTTCTTTCTCTATGTCTTGCATATGAAAAGGAGAAAACATCATTTCTGTAATACGAGCAATATGTTCCRAACGTCTCGCTCCAACTTTGACATGTGCTCCTAATGATTGAAAGGCTCTTGCAACACTCATACCAGTTCTACCAAATCCTAAAACCATTACATTCGATCCATGAATTGTGTAATCAGTATGTTGAATTACCATCATTAGTGTACCTTCTACGGTCGGAATAGAGTTATAGATTGCAACATCATCACGATCAAATAATTTTACAAGTTTGCGATTTGTAGTAGCTACGAGATTTTCCAAGTAAGGTGTACCAATACCTGAATATATAGTGAAGTTTTCTGGCGTCTTTTCAATTTGTTCTTTCGTTATGGAAACTTTCTCATTTGAAAAAATAGTATCTACTTCTCCTCTGGCATTCGTCCCTGCAACCGGCAAAATAATTGCATCTAAAGAAGTGAAATTTAAATCTTGTATACTTTCCTTTGCTGCCCCTGTGAAGCCATGATCTAACTGTTCAAACCCTATTAATGAAAGTTTCGCGTCCAGTTCGACTAGCTTGCGAATTACTTCTAGCTGCCGTGCATCTCCTCCTATGACAGCAATATGCATCTCAGTCAACATTCCCTAATTCACCTTCTTTTTCTTTCATTTATAAGAAAAATGCCTACTTTTTCTTTTTCCTCCACATCATATGTAATGTACGAGTTTGAGGTGATTGAAAAACAAAAAGCACACGTGATTTATCTTCTTTATATAAAGATAAAAAAAAGACAACCAAAATGGTCATCTTTCACTATGATCTTGAATGGTTCGTAAGATCGCAAAGTATCATATCATTTCCAACCTTCTTTATTTTGCTCCATTCTACTCTCACTTCTTGCTGTTCTCTTTTAAAACCTCCCCATTTCCCAGCAGGTATAATAAGCGCTTGTATTTTTCCATCTCTCTCATCAATTTCTAAATCTGCATGACCTAAAACTCCCATTTTTTCTGCTCTTTCTAAATCCACAATCTCTTTGCCACTTAATTCACTTAAACGCATTAAATCTCCCCCTATCCTACTTTTTATGAAGGTTATCCTATAATAAGTACCTATTCTGCATATATAAAAAAAATAACCGTATCTCATATAAAAGAGATACGGTTATTTCCGAAAGCGAATGAATTACAAGATCGATTAAAGTTTCATTCCTTTTGGCAGTTTTCCATCTGGACYAATAAGTGCCGCAGAGAATTCATCGGTAAACATATTGCGAATTAACTCGTCTACATTTTGCTTTGTTACAGTGTTTACACTTTCAATAATCTCATCAAGAGAACGATGTTTACGAAGAAGCAATTCGTTTTTACCATTACGGCTCATACGACTATTCGTACTTTCTAAACTTAACATTAAGTTTCCTTTTAATTGTTCTTTACTGTTAACAAGCTCTTTTTCTGTAATACCTGTATTTTTCAACGTATTTAACGTTTCTTGCATTGTTTCATACAGTGTATCTAATTGTTTACTACCTGTTCCACCGTAAAGTGTTAACATTCCTGTATCTTCATAAGAAGAGTGATAAGAGAACACTGAGTACGCCAATCCACGTTGCTCACGTACTTCTTGGAATAAACGGCTACTCATACTACCGCCTAAAACATTATTTAATACAATTAAGTTATAAATATCTTCGTGTCCCATTTGCAAGCCTTTATATCCTAAACATAAATGAGCTTGTTCTGTTTCCTTCTTACGTGCTACTTTATTGAAATGGAAAATTGGGCTATGTACTTGTTCACGATTTGTTGTCCCTTCGTAACTACCGAAATATTGCTCTACAGTTTGTAAAAATGCTTCATCAATATTCCCTGCAATTGATACAACAACATTTTCAGGTGTGTAATGATCTTTCATATATTGACGTAACGTATCACCTGTAAATGTTTCAAGCGTTTCTTCTGTTCCTAAAATAGGATATCCAAGCGGATGCGTTTCATATGTTGCTTTCGTTAACATATCATGCACAATATCATCTGGCGCATCTTCGTACATTTTTATTTCTTCACATACAACATTCTTCTCTTTTTTCAGTTCTTCCTCATCAAATGTTGAATTAAAGAACATATCTGCTAAAACATCTAATGCATATTTAGCATGCTCATCTAGCACTTTCGCATAGTAACATGTATATTCTTTTGAAGTAAAAGCATTTACTTGTCCACCAATGCTATCAAATGATTCTGCAATCTCTCTTGCACTTCGCGTTTCTGTCCCTTTAAAGAACATATGTTCCAAAAAGTGCGAAACCCCATTATTTTTTTCATTTTCATTTCTTGAACCTGCGTGGATCCATATACCAATCGCAACCGAGCGTACAGTTGGTATATTCTCCATAACAATTCTTACACCATTTTTACACGTATATTTTTTAATCAAAAACTTTCCTCCTAATGCCAGTTTCTCTAAATAATTGCTATTATTTAATGATAACAAGTTTAGAGATGAATGTCATGCAAATGTATTTAATCCACACGTTTTTCATCAAGTAATTCTGTAATATTCCCCACTTTATATCCTTGTTCCTTTAAATTTTTAATCATAGTATCTAGCGCTTCTGTTGTAGATGAAGTAGGATGCATTAGTACAATAGCACCTGGATGTATTTTTCGCATTACTCTCTGCAATAGCACACCCGGTTCTGGCCGCTTCCAATCAATTGTATCTACAGTCCACATAATCGTCCCCATTTGGAAATCATCCGCTATTTTTACTACCTCATCCCGAAAGCTTCCACTTGGCGGAGCAAACCATCTCACTTTCTGATTTGTAGCTGCTTCTATCATTCGATTCGTTTTTTGTAATTGATCTCGTATTTCATCTGTAGACAGCGTTTTCATATTAGGGTGTGTGTAAGAATGATTTCCTACTTCTTGATTTGCATCGACAATCATTTTGGCAAATCGTAAGTTTTCTTTCACCCAGCGTCCTTCTAAAAAGAAAGTCGCCTTCACATCATGTTTTTTCAATATCTCTAATATACGTGGCAAATACTCATTACCCCAGGCCACATTAATTGTTAATCCCACCATCTTTTTATTTGGATGTCCTCGATAAATGGGAGCTGGTGGTAAATCCTCTAAGTGAACACTCGGTGATACTTCCTTAAATTCAAGTTGTTTTTGATCAAACTTCTTGATTTTCTTCATATTATTATAGGACGCTTCTATATCCACTTGTTTTCCATTATACCCAGGCGTCGCCTTCCAAATCTTATCAATCATCGCATTTTGCGGCATAATCTCGTACTGTTTTACATGCTTTTGAATCTCTTCATGCAAGTTATCCTGCGCAAAAACGGAATAAGAGCCACAACCCATATATAAAGAAAATATAAATATGTACGCTAATATACGAGCTTTCATATAAACCCTCCCATTAACTATAAAAAAGAAACCGTTTTCTTCTTATCTTTGTTAATTTGAGCGTTATGATGAAAACTATACCTATACTCACATAAAAATCTAAATGAATCACATTTTTTACATAACAAAAAAAGCCAGCTAAACTGGCTTTCACTTATTGTTGCTCTTGTGCGTTTTCTTCTTTAGCTGCTTCTTCTTTAGCTGCTTCTTTTTCTTGCTCTTCTTTTAGCAATACTTTTCTAGATAAGTTTACACGACCTTGTTTGTCAATCTCGATAACTTTAACTGAAATCTCATCACCGATTTTCACAACGTCTTCTACCTTACCTACACGCTCAAGTGCAAGTTCAGAAATGTGAACAAGTCCATCTTTACCGCTAAATAATTCAACGAACGCACCGAATTTTTCAACGCGTTTAACTTTTCCTAAGTAGATTTCGCCTACTTGTACTTCGCGAACGATATCTTCGATAATTTTCTTCGCTTTTTCATTCATCTCTTGATTAATTGATGAAATGAATACTGTACCATCTTGCTCGATGTCAATTTTAACGCCAGTTTCTTCAATGATTTTATTGATTTGTTTACCACTTGGTCCAATAACATCACGAATTTTATCTGGGTTAATTGCCATTGTAATAATCTTCGGAGCATACGCAGATAACTCAATGCGAGGTTCAGCGATAACAGATAACATGTGATTTAGAATGTGCATACGACCAACTTTCGCTTGTTGTAATGCTTCTTCTAAAATCTCACGAGATAAACCATCGATTTTAATGTCCATTTGTAGTGCAGTTACACCTTTTGCAGTACCTGCTACTTTAAAGTCCATATCACCTAAATGGTCTTCCATTCCTTGAATATCTGTTAAAATTGTATAATGCTCACCAGATTTCACTAGACCCATTGCAATACCAGCAACTGGTGCTTTAAGTGGTACACCCGCATCCATCATCGCTAATGTACTACCGCAAATACTCGCTTGTGAAGTAGAACCATTTGACTCTAATACTTCAGATACAAGACGAACTGTATATGGGAAATCCTTTTCAGATGGAAGCACAGGTTCAAGAGCACGTTCTCCTAGTGCTCCGTGACCAATTTCACGACGACCTGGTCCACGCATTGGTCTTGTTTCACCAACACTAAATGAAGGGAAATTATAATGGTGCATAAAGCGTTTTGACTCTTCTACACCTAGACCATCTAAAATTTGCACATCGCCTAATGCACCTAATGTACAAATACTTAATGCTTGCGTTTGTCCACGTGTGAATAGACCAGAACCATGTGTACGAGATAAAATGCCAACCTCTGATGCTAAAGGACGAATTTCGTCACCTTTACGACCATCTGGGCGGATTTTTTCAACTGTAATAAGACGACGTACTTCTTCTTTTACAATTTTATATAAAATCTCACTTACTTGTCCTAATGTATCAGCATCAGCTTCCTCAGCTTCGTAATGCTCAATTACACGCTTTTTCACTACGCTAATTGCATCTTCACGTGCATGTTTTTCGTGCACTTGAATTGCAGAATGCATATCTGTCTCAGCCATTTCACGTACAGCTTGGTTCAAATCAGCATCCACTTCATAAAGTTTCACTGCTGTTTTCTCTTTACCRACAGCTTGTACAATCTCTTCTTGGAATGCAATTAGACGTTTAATTTCATCGTGTCCAAACATAATTGCTTCTAACATTGTTTCTTCAGGTACTTGATCCGCTCCTGCTTCAACCATGTTAATTGCATCTTTCGTACCAGCTACAACAAGGTGCATATCACTTTGTTCTTGCTGTTCTACTGTTGGATTAATAACGAACTCGCCATTAATACGACCAACTGTCGCACCTGCGATTGGACCTTCAAATGGAATATCTGAAATAGATAATGCTAATGAAGAACCAAGCATAGCTGCCATCTCAGAAGAACAGTCTTGATCAACACTCATTACGATGCTGACAACTTGTACTTCATTACGGAAACCATCTGCGAAAAGTGGACGGATTGGACGGTCAATTAAACGACTTGCTAAAATTGCTTTTTCACTTGGACGGCCTTCGCGCTTAATAAAACCGCCTGGGATTTTTCCAACTGCATATAAACGCTCTTCATAGTTTACTGTAAGCGGGAAGAAATCTACATTTTTTGGCTCTTTTGATGCAGTTGCTGTAGATAGAACTGCTGTGTCGCCGTATCTTACTAATACTGCTCCGTTTGCTTGTTTTGCAAGCTGACTTGTTTCAATTGTTAGCTGACGACCAGCTAAATCTATCGAGAAGACTTGCTTTTCCTGACTCATTTAAGTACCCCTCTCAATTTAAAATATTCAATTCTTCTATGTAAATGGATAGTATATCACAATATTCTTTCCTCTAGTATTGCCGAAAATTAAGTAAGCTATAAAGAGTAGAAGATATATTTTTACCTAACAAAAAAGCGGGAATATTCCCGCTTCTTTGACTATCGACGTAAGCCAAGCTTTGTGATTAATTCACGGTAACGTGTGATATCGCTATTACGAAGGTAAGTAAGTAAGTTACGACGTTTACCAACCATCTTTAATAGACCACGACGTGAATGATGATCCTTCTTGTGAGTACGTAAGTGCTCGTTTAGAGTGTTAATTTGCTCCGTTAGGACAGCAATTTGAACCTCTGGAGAACCAGTATCAGTCTCATGAGTTCTAAATTGTGCAATGATTTCATTTTTACGCTCTTGTGTTAAAGCCATCCTATTTCACCTCCTAATAATTAAACCCCCAGTTACCTAGCAAGCATCGGTGAGTCGCAATGCCAAGTAATGGTTGTCATAAAGTACATAACATAGAATACTACTTTTCATTTGAAAAAGCAAGTATATTCTTTACGCTCGCAAAATATTCTTGGGCAACCTTTTTATCTTGAGCGATTTGAGCAACTAACTCATCAATTCCATTAAACTTTTTTTCTTCTCTTATACGCATGTGCCATTCCACTGTAACACTTTGATCGTATATGTCTTTATTAAATTCAAATAGATGCACTTCAATAGATAATTGACGCTCATTCTCTTTGAAAGTTGGTTTATATCCGATATTACATACACCATCATGCCATTCATCATGAACCTTCAATCTTACCGCATATACACCTACAGGTGGCAACAAATATTCATCACTTAAACCTACATTTGCAGTTGGGAAACCAATTTGACGTCCACGCTTATCACCGTGTACAACTGTTCCTTCTACCGTGTAAGCTCTCCCTAAAATAGATGGAATTTGTTCCATTTCACCGTTTCGAATTAACTTTCGTAATGAAGTAGAACTTACTTTTTCTTCTTGATATTCAACTTTTTCGATCACGGTCTGTGTRAACTCCCCTCTTGCATGAAATGGTAAAGTCTCCATCTTCCCTTTTCCTAAACGTCCATATGAATAATCAAAGCCTGCTACTACATGCTTTACATTTAAACCAATAATATACTCATCGACAAACTGCTGTGGTAATAATCCAGCAAATGGCTCATCGAATTTCACCACATATAAGATATCAATTCCTAAACTTGCGATGATTTCTTCTTTAAGGCGCATCGGTGTAATATACTCCACATGCGCTTCTTTTTTTCCTAATACAACAGATGGGTGTGGATGGAACGTCATGACAGCACTTTTACATCCTCTTTCATCCGCTATTTTTTTCGCTGTTCGAATCACACGTTGATGTCCTAAATGAATGCCATCAAAATATCCTAATGCCATTACAGTAGGTGGTAATTCTATTTTATTTTGTTCATGTGGATGAGTTAAATGAATAAGTTTCACGCTTGAATTCACCTTTTTCTGTAATAATCCTTCCAATAATTCATTATAGCTTTAGTTCTTGATTATTCACAAGTACTTTCATTGGCTTTAGCATTCCAGGGTGTTTTGGGTGATGCTCATAAATTGCTAAGCAACGATCATTTTTATCAAATACTGTAATAAATGGTGCTGTTGTTTCTAATTCATTCTTTAAGAACATACCGTTCTTTATTTTTTCAGCTTGCTTTTCATCTACAACCATTTTTGGAAACTTACTTAGCGCCTCATCAATTGCGATGAAAATAGACTCTACTGTTCCATTTTGCACGTTTTCTTCAATTTCTTCAAATGATATGCAATCTTCTAGTAAAAATTCACCAGATGCTGTTCTTACAAGGTGAGACATATGTGATGGAAATCCAAGTTTTTCACCTATCATTACTGCTAGTGTTCTTACATATGTTCCTTTACTACACGTTACACGGAAACGAAATGAAATATTTTCCCCTTCAAAAACTTCACGTTCATCAAGTAATCCAAATTCATGAATTGTAATTGTACGAACTGGACGTTCAACTTCTTGTCCTGCCCTTGCATATTCGTATAGTTTTTTCCCGTTAACTTTTACAGCTGAGAACATCGGCGGCATTTGTTCAATTGTCCCTGTTAATTCCGCTAGTACCTCTTCTACTTCTTTACGTGTAATGACACGATTTACATCTTGTTTCTCCACAACTTCACCAGAAGCATCTTCTGTTGTTGTTGAAAATCCTAATGTCACTTCACCTTCGTATGTTTTTGTTTCACTTGTTAAAAATTGCGCAATTTTTGTTGCACGCCCAACGCAAATAGGTAATACTCCTGTTACATCTGGATCCAGTGTCCCTGTATGACCAATTCGTTTCTCACGCAATATCTTTCTTAATTTGAACACACAATCATGTGATGTCATTCCCTTTGGCTTATGTAATAATACTACACCTTCCATATACTCACCTCATCATTATTCTTTTGTAGTAATTGCAATTATGCAAAACTTATTTTACATTGAAAAAATGGATAGACAAATGTCTATCCATTATTCTTCACGTTTACCGTCTTTATTAATTTCATGTAAAAGTGTATCAATTCGATGACCATATCCGATAGACTCATCAAACTCAAAGGTAATTTCTGGTGTTTTACGAAGACGAATACGTTGGCCAATTTCTGAACGAATAAAGCCTTTTGCCTTCGCTAAACCTTTTAATGTATTTTCTTTCTGTTCTTCGTCACCTAAAACAGAAATGTATACTTTAGCAATTTGTAAATCTCCACTCACTTGTACATCTGTTACTGTAACAAATCCAATACGTGGGTCTTTAATTTTACGACTGATAATGTCGCCTAATTCTTTTTTCATTTGCTCGCCCACACGGTTCGCACGTAATTTCATAACTCTTCACCTCATTCAATACCATTCCAAATGTGTTATCGTACGTTCAATTTCAGGAAATGAATCGATATACTCAAGTACACGATTCATTTCTTTTTCACAGACAACACGATTTGAGGATACGGAAACAATTGCAATTTCTGTACGTTGCCATACATCTTGATGCCCAACTTCAGAAACAGCTACATTATAGCGCTGTTTCACACGAGTTAACACACGTTGCAAAATTGCTCGTTTCTCTTTTAAAGAATGCACATCGTAAATCATACACTCGAATGAGAGTGAAGCGATAATCATCGCTTCACTTCTTCCATAACGTATGCTTCAATGATGTCCCCTTCTTTAAGATCATTATATCTCTCAATTGTAATACCACACTCATAGTTTTGTGCAACTTCTTTTACGTCGTCTTTGAAACGTTTTAACGTATCAAGTTTTCCTTCGAACACTACTACGCCATCACGGATAATACGAACGCCACTATCACGTGTAATTTTACCGTCTATTACGTAACAACCTGCGATTGTTCCAACTTTTGTTACTTTGAATGTTTGACGAACTTCCGCTTGACCGATTACTTTTTCTTCGAATTCTGGATCCAGCATACCTTGCATTGCTGATTCAATTTCTTCGATTACTTTATAGATAATACGGTGTAAACGAACATCAACTTTCTCTAATTCAGCTGTACGCTTCGCATTCACATCAGGGCGTACGTTAAATCCAATTACAATTGCATTAGATGCAGAAGCTAAAATAATATCAGATTCTGTAATCGCACCTACGCCTGTATGGATAATTTTCACTTTTACGCCTTCAACATCAATTTTACGAAGTGATGCTGCCATTGCTTCTACAGAACCTTGTACGTCTGCTTTCACAATTAAGTTAATTTCTTTTACATCGCCCTCTTGGATTTGTTGGAATAAATCTTCCAGGCTGAATTTAGATTTCTCACCACGTTGTGCAACTAACGCTTCTTGTGCACGTGATTCACCGATTTGACGAGCTTTCTTCTCATCAGCGAATGCCATGAAACGATCTCCCGCTTGTGGCACTTCATTTAAACCTGTAATTTCAACAGGAGTTGACGGACCAGCAACTTTTACACGACGACCAATATCACTTACCATTGCACGAACACGACCGAATGATGTTCCAACAACAATTGGATCTCCAACTCGAAGTGTACCGTTTTGAACAAGTAATGTCGCGATAGTTCCTTTACCTTTATCAAGCTGTGCTTCAATTACAGTACCAGCTGCATAACGATTTGGATTTGCTTTATATTCTTCTACTTCACTCACAAGAAGGATCATTTCTAGTAAGTTGTCAATTCCCTCGCCTTGAATTGCAGAAATTGGTACGAAAATCGTGTCTCCGCCCCAAGCTTCTGGAACTAATTCATATTCTGTTAATTCTTGCATTACACGATCAGGATTTGCCGCTGGTTTATCCATTTTATTCACAGCAACAATAATTGGTACTCCAGCTGCTTTCGCATGGCTAATCGCTTCAACTGTTTGTGGCATAACACCGTCATCAGCTGCAACAACAAGAATTGTAATATCTGTTACTTGTGCACCACGAGCACGCATTGTTGTAAATGCCGCGTGACCTGGTGTATCTAAGAACGTAATCTTCTATTGTATCTTTATCTAAGTCTTGGTTAATTGTCGCCATAATTCCTAGCATGAAGAGCTTTTTAATAATTTCAGATGGCTCTTTGCTTAACTTTTTAGCAAGGTCACCTACTGTAAGGCTTCCAGAGAAAGTGATTTTATCTGGTGTTTCTACTATTGGTGTTTGTTGTCTTCCAGCAAAGTTATCTTGACGTTTATCTTCATTTGCTTTGCCTTTTTTCTTATTCTTATTGCTGTTCTTTTTACTGCGAACAACTTTCTCTTCTACTTCAAACTCATCTGCAACAGAAGGTTTTTCCGCTCCAGCGCTATATTGATTATCTAATTTGTTTACTACTTCATCTTCTAACATTGTCATATGATTCGAAACCTCGATATTCATCTCTTTTAGTTTTGTCATAAGATCTTTACTTGAGATATTATTTTTTTTTGCATATTCATGTACTCGAATTTTACTCATACCTTCACCCCCGGTAATTTGTATCGAGCATGCTACGTAGCTTTTTCGCAAAGCCTTCATCTAAAATAGCTACAACGACTCGCTCGTCTCTCCCAATCGCATGCCCTAATTGTTGTCGATTTTCGACTTTTCTCATTGGTATGTTATAGTACGTGGTTTTATCAATGATACGTTTTGTAGTGTTCGCTGACGCATCTTCAGAAAGCAATACTAGCTTTGCTTTGCCACTTCGTACTTCTTTTAAAACRAGTTCTTCACCCGAAATRATTTTTCGAGCGCGGTTTGCTAGTCCTAAAAATGATTTCCAATCAGACACTTATTTCGACTCCTTCTCAACAAGCTCAAGAAGCTCTTCGTACAGAGAACTGTCGATTTTCGCTTTTAGATGATGTTCCAAAATGTTTTTCTTTTGGGCTTGAATAATGCTTTCTTTATCTTTTGATAAATATGCACCTCGTCCTGATTTTTTTCCTGATAAATCAATAGACACTTCGCCCTCTTTGGAACGAACAATGCGAACTAGCTCTCGTTTTGATTTCATCTCTTGCGTCGCAATACATTTTCGTAACGGAACTTTTCGATTGCTCATACTCATCACCTCTATTCGATTTCGTCTTCAGCTGAATCGAATCCGAATGCGATTACGCTATCTTCTTCTGTCACAATACCAAGTTGTTTCGCATCAGACTCACTTTTAATATCAATTTTCCAGCCTGTTAATTTAGCTGCAAGACGCGCATTTTGTCCACGCTTACCAATCGCTAATGAAAGCTGGTGGTCTGGAACAACAACAGTTGTTGCTTTCTCTGCTTCATCTACAAGTACTTTAACAACCTGTGATGGACTTAAAGCATTTGCAACATATTCAACTGGGTCATTCGACCAGCGAACGATGTCAATCTTTTCACCTTTTAGTTCATCTACAACACGTTGTACACGTTGTCCTTTCGGTCCTACACAAGAACCTACTGGATCAACATCGATATTCTCTGCATATACAGAAATTTTAGAACGGTCGCCTGCTTCACGTGCTACAGAGCGAATTTCTACAGTTCCATCATAAATTTCTGGAACTTCCATTTCGAATAAACGTTTTAAAAGACCAGGATGTGTACGTGATACGTAAATTTGTGGTCCTTTTGTTGTCTTTTCTACTTTTGTAATAAATACGCGAATACGATCATGTGGTTTATATTGCTCATTTGGCATTTGCTCACTTACAGGTAATAAAGCTTCTACTTTACCTAAGCTTACATAGATGAAACGAGCATCTTGGCGCTGTACAATACCAACCATAATGTCTTCTTCACGATCACTAAATTCTGAATAAATTACACCACGTTCCGCCTCACGAACTCGTTGTGTTACAACTTGTTTTGCAGTTTGCGCTGCAATACGACCAAAATCTTTTGGCGTTACTTCAATTTCTAGTACGTCACCATCTTGGTAGTTTGGATTAATTTGTCTTGCCTCTTCTACAGAGATTTCAAGACGTGGATCAAACACATTATCTACAACGTCCTTACGTGCTAAAACTTGAATTGTTCCCACTTCTGGGTTAAAGCTCACACGAACGTTTTGTGCTTGGTTAAAATTGCGTTTATAAGCAGAGATTAATGCTGCTTCAATCGCATCAATAATAATATCTTTGCTAATACCTTTTTCTGATTCTAATACGAGCAAAGCATCTAACAACTCAGTGCTCATGAAGATCCCCCTTCTTACTAAAACGTAACAGCAAGTCGCGCATTTGCAACTTTATCCATTGGAATTTGGATTTCTTTTTTACGTGTTTTAATTGTTAATAGTAGTGTAATTGTATTACCGTCGTAGGAAAGTAGCTTTCCTTCAAACATCTTCTCACCATCAATCGGCTTATATGTTTTAATTGCCACTTGTTTTCCTACCGCTTGCTGGAAGTCTTTCTCTTTCTTTAATGGACGTTCCGCTCCAGGAGATGATACATCCAAAAAGTAAAGATGAGGAATTGGATCCTCTTTATCTAAAGCTTCGCTTAAACGTTCACTTACCGCACCGCATTCTTCAATTTCGACTCCCTTTTCAGAATCGATGAATACGCGTAAGAACCAGTCTTGTCCTTCTTGCACATACTCTACATCTACAAGTTCAAGATTTAACTCTTCAACGATTGGCTGCGCAAATGCTTCTACAATTTCTGTGACTTTCTTATCCATAAACAGCCTCCTTCCTGCCGCCATGTACCATTTACAAGAAAAGATCCCGTTCATAAAGACGGTCTATCTTATTCTTTCTCGTTAGCTAACAAAAGCCCCTGCCGTTAAGCAGGGAATATCTGTCTTAGTATTACCAAATTTAAGAAGTAAAACTTGTAACAAAATATGTATATACGACAGAAATATCTTTACTATCTACATAAGCAAAATGTAGATAGTAACACGAAAGAGTGGGTTTCCCCACTCTCTTTTTCACAAAATATACATGACATGGTTATCTCGGTTTATAGTATACCATAGCAAATGTTGATTTGCAAAGATTTTTCCTACCTATTAGAACAGTGACAATTGGTTTTGATCCGGTAAATCTCCTAGACAACCTTGACCATCTAAATACTCAATAATCGTTTTAGAAACCTTACTGCGCTGCTGTAAGTCTTCTTTTGATAAGAAATCACCATTTTTACGAGCTTCAACAATACTGAAAGCTGCGTTTGTACCAAGACCAGGAACTGCATTAAATGGAGGAATTAAAGTATCCCCATCAATTATAAATTCGGTTGCATGCGAGCGGTATAAATCAACCTTTTGGAATGAATAACCACGCTCACACATTTCAAGTGTCATTTCTAGTACCGTTAATAAACTCTTCTCTTTCGGTGCTGCATCCAATCCTTTTTGTGCAATTTCATCAATTTTTACACGTATGGATGCTGAACCTTTCGCCATCGCCTCTACATCAAAGTCATCTGCACGAACTGTAAAATATGCCGCATAGAATAAAAGTGCGAAATGTACTTTAAAGTATGCAATACGTACAGCCATAAGTACGTAAGCAGCCGCATGGGCTTTAGGGAACATGTACTTAATCTTCTTACATGAATCAATATACCAACCTGGTACATTGTTATTTCTCATTTCCTCTTCCCATTCTTCTGGTACACCTTTACCTTTACGCACCGACTCCATGATTTTGAAGGCTAATGATGGATCCAAGCCTTGATAAATTAAATATACCATGATGTCATCACGACAACCGATAACTTCACTCAGTGTACACGTACCGTTATAAATTAATTCATTCGCATTACCTAACCATACATCTGTACCATGGGACAGTCCAGAAATTTGGACAAGCTCTGAAAACGTCGTTGGTTTCGTTTCTTCTAACATTTGTCTTACGAATTTCGTACCAAACTCTGGTATACCAAGTGTACCTGTTTTACAGTTAATTTGTTCTTCCGTTACCCCTAAAGACTCTGGACCAGAGAAAATTTTCATTACTTCTGGATCATCCGTTGGGATTGTTTTCGGGTCAATACCACTTAAATCTTGAAGCATACGAATAACAGTCGGATCATCGTGTCCTAATATATCAAGTTTCAATAAATTATCATGAATTGAGTGGAAGTCAAAGTGCGTTGTTCTCCACTCAGCACCTATTGAATCAGCCGGAAACTGAATTGGTGAAAAGTCAAAAATATCCATGTAATCTGGTACAACGATAATACCACCTGGATGCTGTCCGGTCGTACGCTTTACACCTGTACATCCCGCAACTAAGCGATCAATCTCTGCATTTCGAATTGTTAAGTTATGATCATTAGCATAGCCTTTCACATACCCATAAGCGGTTTTTTCCGCAACCGTACCAATTGTTCCTGCGCGGTATACATAATCTTCACCGAACAGTAATTTCGTATAGTTATGGGCGCGTGGTTGGTATTCTCCGGAGAAATTCAAATCGATATCCGGTACCTTATCCCCTTTAAATCCAAGGAACGTTTCGAAAGGAATGTCATGCCCATCTTTCACATATGGAACATTACATGTTGGGCATTCTTTATCTGGTAAATCAAAACCAGAACCTACAGAACCGTCATTAAAGAACTCTGATTGTTTACACTTTGGACATACATAGTGCGGTGGTAATGGGTTTACTTCTGTAATTTCCATCATCGTTGCAACAAATGATGAACCTACCGATCCACGCGAACCTACTAGATAACCGTCCACTAACGATTTTTTCACAAGCTTATGTGAAATTAAATAAATAACRGCGAATCCATGTCCAATAATACTTTTCAATTCTTTTTCCAAACGAGCTTCTACAATTTCCGGTAGCTCATCTCCATAGATACTTCTTGCCATTATATAGCTCATATCACGTGTTTCATCATCAGCACCTTCAATTTTCGGTGTGTATAAATCATCTTTTACTGGACGAACATCACCAATTAATGATGCGATCTTGTGTGTATTTGTCACAACAATTTCTTTCGCTTTGTCTTCACCTAAGAATGAAAAACAATCTAGCATTTCATTTGTTGTACGGAAATGTACAGGCGGTAATGAATGGCGATTTAACGGATTAGCTCCTCCCTGCGAACTGACTAAAATTTTCCGATATATCGCGTCCTCTGGATCTAAATAATGCACATTCCCAGTAGCAACAACTGGCTTATCTAACGTCTCACCTAGTTTTACTAAGTTAGAAATTATTGTTTTTAACTGTCCTTCATCTCGAACGAGTTCACGTTCCACTAAATGACGTAACACTTCTGGAGGCATAACCTCAATGTAATCGTAAAACTGTGCAATTTCTTCTACTTCTTCAGGCGCTTTTTGCATCATAGCTTCAAACACTTCACCTTTGTCACAAGCTGTTCCTACTAAAATGCCTTCGCGATATTTTTTTAATAGTGATCGTGGTACACGTGGTACACGATAAAAGTAATTCAAGTGAGAATATGAAACAAGTTTATATAAGTTTTTCAATCCAACATCTGATGTGGCAAGTAACGTCATATGACTTGGACGCCCACGTTTATACGCATCCCCTTGTCCCATACTATCGTTTAGTTGATCGTGATATTCAAATCCCTTTTCAATCACATCTTTTAACATCTTCACAAGTAAATATCCCGTTGCTTCTGTATCATAAATCGCACGGTGATGTTGCGTTAATTCAATATCAAGCTTTTTACACATCGTATTTAATCGATGATTTTTCATTTCTGGGAATAAGAACCGTGCAAGTTCTAACGTATCAATAACTGGATTTTTCGTTTTTTCTATCCCAGCCTTTTTAAAACCTACGTTAATAAAGCCCATATCGAAGCTTGCGTTATGAGCAACAAGTGTATGGTCACCCATCCATTCCTCAAACTTTTTAAACACTTCGTCCACTTCTGGTGCATCAGTTAACATATCATCTGTAATACCTGTTAATTCAATAATCGTCGCCGATAATGGTTGATGAGGATTTGCGAAAGATTCAAAGCGATCAATAATTTCTCCACCTTTTATCTTTACAGCAGCTAACTCAATGACTGTATCATATACAGCAGATAACCCTGTTGTCTCAACGTCAAAGACAACATATGTTTCTTCTGCAAGTAGACGATGTGCTTCGTTATATGCTATCGGCACACCATCATTAACTAAATTTGCTTCTACACCATATAGAACTTTAACTCCAGCCTTTTTACCAGCAGAATATGCTTCTGGGAACGACTGTGCAACAGCATGGTCTGTAACTGCAATAGCCTCATGCCCCCATTTTCCAGCTTGGGCAACGAGCTTAGAAACAGAAGTAACAGCATCCATTTGACTCATTGGAGTATGAAGATGAAGTTCTACTCTTTTTTCCCCTTCTTTTGCTTTATCTTTACGAGAAGGTCCCGTTATTTCATTTATATCATTTGCGATCATAACTAAATCACGCACGAATGTATCATTTTGAACTGAACCACGCGCTTTTACCCAAGTTCCTTTTTTCAAGGATTGTAACATCGGGATATCTTCTTTATCACGTGAGAACATCTTAATCATAATAGAGTCCGTATAGTCAGTTATCTTTAAAGTTAATAACGTACGTCCACTACGAAGTTCTTTCGTCTCTACATGGAAAACATACCCTTGAACGGTTTTTCTTCTTTCTTCATCTTGAATTTCACGCAGCGGCGTAATCTCTTCATCTGGCTTAATAAGATAACCAAGCACAACTGGTCCTTCRTGAACAACATCACTTTCTTCAGCTTGCCTTTTAGCCATCTCTTCCATAGCCTGTATAACTCGTTGACGATCTTCTTCCTGTGTTTGCTCACGAAACTTTTGCATTTCTTCTGCATTTTGCTTTATATGTGTGTCTAACTGAAAACGCGGGAATCCAAAAGCTTCGTATTGATCACCTACTGGTTTCGCAACGTTTTTCTTTAAAGTAGTAGATTCCAGCTCATTATTCACATTTAATAGCAACTTCACGCCATTGACCTGCGGAAGTTGCTTCTTTAAGTACGCGAACATAGGTGAAAATGTAATTCGTTCTGTACAAAGCGGCCAATATGCCTTCACTTCTTCTTCTGTAAATTGTTTATTCTCTGCTTCTAATGCAAATGTTGTTCTTGCAATATGAGAAAATGATTGCTTAAGCTTTGTTTCTAGCAACTCATATAATTCTGTCGGCAAAATACGTGGCACTTGTAAGTCAAAATGCCAACTTTTATTCGCTTTATCAATAACTAGCTTTTCAATACCACCGCCATGTAAATATTGATTTATAAGGTCTTCTGGTATTTGCAACTGTTGGAGCAAAATTTGAAATCGCTCTTGTTGTTCATTTGTTAATGACATAAGCACTCTCCTTCCATTTGCTATTATAAATTGAAACGTACTACAAAGAAAGATTTCTTCCTTCTTCTTTTACAAAATACGTTTACAAAGAAAGAGAAGGTACCTCATTACGAGGTACCTCTTCTTATTTTAAAATATTAGCAATATATGTTTGAAGTTCTTCTACTTTCACTTCTTCAGACTCGCCTGTAGCACGTACTTTCACTTCTACAATACCTTCATCTGCTTTTTTACCAACTGTAACACGAACTGGAAGGCCGAATAAATCTGCATCTGCAAATTTAACACCTGCACGTTCTGCACGATCATCTAGTAATACTTCGTATCCTTGCTCTTGTAATGAGTTATAGATATTTCCACCCATTTCACGTTGTGCATCAGATTTCATATTTACTGGAATTACATGCACATGGAACGGTGCAACAGATTTTGGCCAAACTAAACCATTCTCATCATTAAACTGCTCTGCAATTGCTGCCACTGTACGAGATACACCGATACCGTAACAACCCATAATAAGTGGTTTTGTTTTTCCGTTTTCATCTAGGAACGTTGCGTTCATTGCTTCACTATAACGAGTTCCTAATTTGAATACATGACCAACTTCAA
>NZ_JBFTMA010000020.1:0-28255 GCF_056396725.1 Bacillus sp. 05T31 | reverse complement strand
AGTGGGCTCTGCTTTTACAATTGAGGTTGGTGTTGTATATAACAGGGAACTTCCAGCTATTAAAAGAGCCAGACTTGCAMATGTAATTTGACTACGTGTTTTCATAAGGCATTCCTCTCCTCTATTCATATTGTATAGGTGGTTGCTTGMTRTTTCATACTMACCACACAGCTATCATCTTCACCGATTACAAAAGGTCAACATTGAATTTGTAATCATCTTCATAAGTATTATTTTATCAACGCCATTCTGCCCTAACAAACGGTAAATCTCTCTTTTTTCACATGTTTGTAAACCACAGAAATTACTTCTTTTCCTTGAAACACTTTTGTTACTAGTTTGTTTTTCATATATAAGTCATATCTGTTCCGCCTTTCACGCCTCGTAATATTTTTATCCTATACAATGAAACTCTCTTTTTCCTTACCCATTCCTTACAAATTTCTTACGTTCAAAATAGATTCTATTTATTAATATTATTTAAAATCTGCGATACGATTTAATCTTAATTTAGTTGTTTTATAGAAATATTTCTGGTTTTCAGAAAATAATAATCGGAATATTCATTGTTTTCTATATTATTTTTAGAAAATAATCCCATTAATAGGAGTGTTATGATTTAATTGTTAGTCAATATCTCACTTTTAGAGCGTTAGTGTCTTTGAGAAAGTCTAAGCAAGCTATTGATTTCATTACCATCACAAACGAACTGCAAAAAAAGAATAGGGTTGAAGAGGCGGGAGAAGTCTCTTATTCCACCCAATTAGTTTCTATCTTCCCTATTTAGTAAACTTAAGGAGCTCGTTTTTATGAAAACTACCGAATCAAAAAGTCTATGGGGAAATACAATTTATTTACAAGTTTTCTCTGCGTATTCACTGCTTATGCTCGGAGTATTTATTGACATGTTAGCCATTATGACCATTGTTAGTTTTGAATGGGAAGTAGACCCCACCATGATTGGATTAATTCCTGTTGCGTATGCACTTCCTGGGATTATATTTAGTTCATGGGCAGGCGTGATTGCTGATCGCTTTAGAAAAATTCCAATTATGATGTTTTGTAATCTAATGGTTGGTTTATTAACAATTGTTCTTTTATTTGTCCAAAATATTCATTGGCTTTTGTTAGCATTAATGGTTCGTTCCATTTTTACCGTTTTTTACTATCCTGCACAGCAAACACTAACACGACAGATTGTTTCTCCTGATCTGCTTACCAAAGCAGTAAGTATCAATGGGATAGTTGAGCAAGGAACCAAGATACTGGGCCCACTTATAGGAGGAACGTTACTGAGCTGGTTTCAGCCAGAGTTTTGTCTGATTATAAGGGCAATATGCTGTTTACTAGCTGCTTTGGTTCTGTTGCCCACAATAAGGTTACAGGAATCTCTGTCAAGAGAACATATAGAAAAGAAACAGCAAAGTACTTGGACTGCTTGGTTACAAGGCTGGGGTTATGTATTATCCAATCGGATGATATTATCAACCATGATTTTCTTTACAATAGCTATGGCAGTATTACAATTAGTAGACTCACAGTTCCCTACTTTATTTAAGAGCTTGTTCCCAAATGATAAGAGTAAAATGGGATACATCATTTCTATTATTGGTCTTGGGGGAATAATTGGCGCATTCTTAACTCAGAAATTAAAACATTTTCAATATGGTTGGATAATATGTGGAGGTATTGCTTTAATGGGAATTGGCTTTGGAGGAATCAGTCTGATAACTCTGATAAGTCCTGATGCATCTCTCATTTTTGCCTATCTGATCAGTTTTATAGCTGGTATTGGAAGTGGACTTATGTTTGTATCCAATCAAGTCATTCTACAAATAGAATCTCATCAAGAACAGGTCGGAAGAGTATTTGGGATTCAAAGCAGTTTAGCAAATGCAGCCCTCATTATTTCTCCTGCTATGAGCGGTCCACTGGTTCACTTTTTCGGAGTAATTCAACTCTATTTTTATGTGGGTATTGGGCTCATCATCATTGCAGTAATTGGGGTTGCACTACAGAAATATTTATGGGTTACACATAAACAAGAACCTGTAAGAGTAAATAATTTTTGAAGGGAAGATTTTTTATGGCCAATGAGGAATGTTATCCGTTAAGTCATCCACAGAGGAGAATATGGTATACAGAAGTTATTCATTCCGGTAAAGGGATATGTAATTTAAGGTTTTTGTTTAAACTTCATAGAAAAATGGATTATTCAAAATTAAATCGAGTTGTGAATCGTGTTATTAGTGAAAATGATGGTCTTTGCATCAGATTAAAAGAAAATGGGCATCAGGAACCTGAACAATATTTTATTAAACATGAAGAACAAGAATTTGAGTTTTTCGATTTCAGTTCCGTGGAGGATTCAGATTTGCTTGAGAAATGGATTGAGCAGAAAACAAAAGAAACGTTTACATTATTTAATTCAGATTTATACTATTTCGCTTTAATAAAATTAAACGATAATGAATGTGCAGTCTTTGGGAATGTTCATCATATTATCATGGATGGTTTATCAATCCAAATATTTACCAGTCAGATTGCAAAATATTATTATGAGATGCATAACGAGACTGAGGAAGGCGAAATTAGAAATTCATATGTTCAATTTCTGGCCAATGAACAAACATACTTGAATAGTATTCGCTTTCAAAAAGATCAAAAATTCTGGTTAGAGGAATTTAAAACAATTCCATCTGTGACGGGATTGAAGCCTTATAATACGTACCAAGTTAGTACCAAAGCATCACGTGAAACGTTTATATTATCGGAGCATTTGAAGAAAAAGATAGGGTTATTTTCTGAAGATTATAAATTAAGTGTATATTCTCTTTTTGTTGCTGCTTTCTCATTGTCTATGTATCGGTGGACCTCATCGCTTGATATTGCATTAGGAATGGCTTATGGCAATCGTATGACTAAAATGGAACGGGAATTAATTGGAATGATGGTGAGTACGGTTCCTCTAAGAATGGATATGGATCCAGAAGAAGAAGTACTTTCATTTATTGGTAGGGTGTCCAGAAAACAAAGTAAATCATTACGACATCAGAAATACCCATTTGATTTGTTATTAAAGCAGATTAATAAAGAGAATAACAGCAATGTTAGACTTTTCGGAACTACGATTGATTATAGAGATCGTGATGAAAGTGGTGACTCACTTTGGATTCCAAATGGTGAAGAAATGCAAGATTTTGCAGTACATATTGAGAATTTGACTGATATAGACTCTTTACAAGTACATATTGACTATCGTAAAGAGCTATTTTCTAAAGAAGAGATAAACCGCTTTTTTAAAACCATGTTAGCAATAATAGAAAATACATTTAAAAACCCAAAGCAAAAGGTTTCTGAGATTGAAATTATTTCAGAAGAAGATAAAAGAAAAAGTTTAGTAGAGTTCAACAATCCTAAGCTTGATTTTCCACCTCAAGTAACTATTCATGAATTGTTCGAACAGCAAGCGATGATTTATCCAAATTCTATTGCAGTTACGTATGAAAAAGGAAAAGTTACTTATAGGGAGCTAAATGAACGTGCAAATCAGTTAGCTCATTATCTGCAGAAAAAAGGAGTAGGACCTGATACTTTAGTTGGGCTGTGTGTTGAACGTTCTCTAGAAATGATTGTAGGTATTTTAGGGATTTTGAAGGCTGGTGGAGCCTATGTTCCACTTGATCCAACATATCCAGAGCAGCGACTTCAATATATTTTAGAGGATGCTGGCATTCAGTTATTCGTAACGCAAGAAAGTTTAAAAGAATTGAAATGGTTACCAGAAAATATTAAATCGATTTGCCTGGATCGTGATAGAGATGAGATTGGGCAAGAAAGTAAGACCTTACCGTTTTCTGATGTAAGTTCTCAAAACCTAGCTTACGTAATCTATACTTCGGGATCAACAGGGAATCCAAAGGGCGTTATGATAGAGCATCACAATGTCATTCGTTTATTTAAATCGACGGACTGTTGGTATCAGTTTAATGAAAAAGACACTTGGACGCTTTTTCATTCTTATGCATTTGATTTCTCAGTATGGGAAATTTGGGGAGCATTATTATATGGTGGGAAATTAGTTGTTGTTCCGTACTGGATTAGTCGATCGCCCAAAGATTTCTATCAACTGTTAGTAAAGGAAGAAGTCACAGTTCTAAATCAAACACCTTCCGCGTTTCGACAGTTAATACAGGTGTGTGAACAAGAAGATGAGAATAAAAACTTGCAGCTGCGTTATGTGATATTTGGTGGAGAAGCGTTAGAACCTATTAGCTTGTTACCGTGGTTTCAAAGGTATGGGGAGAAAAAACCGCAGCTAATTAATATGTATGGAATTACAGAAACTACCGTTCATGTTACATATTATCCAATTACTCAAGATGATGTGCAGCATGCTTCAAGAAGTAATATCGGAAAGCGGATTCCAGATTTAGAAGTGTATATACTAGACGCTTATCAACAACCTGTACCTATAGGTGTAGATGGTGAGCTTTATATTGGCGGGGCAGGGCTTGCACGTGGGTATTTAAATCGACCTGAATTAACTGCAGAGCGCTTTATACCTCATCCATTTAGTAGTGATCCGAAAGCAAGATTATATCGGACAGGAGACTTAGCAAGGTATTTGCCAGATGGGAATCTGGATTATCGTGGAAGAATTGATCATCAGGTCAAAATACGTGGTTTCCGAATTGAGATTGGGGAGATTGAGTCTACTTTAAATGCATATGCATCTATAAAAGAGGCTGTTGTAATTGTTAGAGAAGATCAACCGGGTGACAAACGATTAGTAGCATATGTTGTAGGAGATGGAAATGTAGATGCGTGGCGAGAGTATCTTAAAGCGAAACTACCGAGCTATATGGTCCCTTCGAGATTTGTGACGATGGAAGCCATTCCACTAACAGCTAACGGTAAAGTTGATCGTGAGGTCTTACCTATGCCGGAGGAAGAGCAGACTAACAGTGAAGCTGTTGCCCCTCGGAATAGTAACGAAAAGATACTGGCTACCATCTGGAAGCAAGTATTAGGTGTTAAAAAGGTAGGAATTCATGATAATTTCTTTGAAATTGGTGGCGACTCGATTCTCAGTATTCAAATCATATCTCAAGCAAGTCAAGAGGGATTAAAACTTACTCCAAAGCAAATGTTTGAATGCCCAACCATTGCCGAGTTGGCACAAGTGGCTATAGAAACTCAGGGAGTACAAGCGGAGCAGGGAATTGTGACAGGAGAAGTGCCCCTTACTCCAATTCAGTACTGGTTCTTCGAGCAAGAACATTCACGTCCGGAGTATTGGAATCAATCGATGCTTTTAAGAGTAAAAGAGAGATTGGACGTGAAGTTACTAGAAGGAGCGATCTTAAACTTACTAAAACATCATGATGCTTTACGTTTCCGGTACGAACAGTTACCAAATGGAACGTGGAGGCAGAGAAATGAAGGGACTGATGAGCATTCTGTACTTCATGTGGTAAAACGGAACAAAGCTAATGAACAAGCGTGGAATAAAGTAATACAAGAAGAGATGAACATTACTCAAACTAGTTTCAATTTAGTTACAGGTCCGTTAATGAGAGTAGTTTACTTTGAGGACACCTTGTCTGGAAATGATCGAATATTCTGGGTGATTCATCATTTAGTAGTAGATGGAGTATCGTGGAGAATTCTATTGGAAGATTTACAGGCGGTATATAACCAGATGAAACAAGGTCAAGGAGTTCGCCTATCTGCGAAAAGTACATCTTTTAAAGAGTGGTCGGAACGCCTGCAGGCATACAGTGATTCGGGTATTTCAAAAGAAGTACAAGATTATTGGAATGAACGGGTAGAAAAAGAAACGATGAAAATTCCAATGGACTATCCAATGCAAGAAACAACAGAAGAATCGATTGATCAAGTGACGAGGACTTTAGGAGTAGAAGAAACACATGCATTGTTACAAGAAGTTCCAATGACTCATAAGACAAGGATTAATGAGGTACTATTGGCGGCATTAGGACAAGCTATCGTCGATTTTACAAATCAGCAAACGGTTTCTATTCATCTAGAAGGACACGGGAGAGAAGAGATGGTTGAAGGTATTGATCTATCACGGACAGTGGGCTGGTTCACGAGTATTTATCCTGTTCATCTGAATTTTCAAGGAACTAAAACACCTATTGAAGGATTAAAGGCTGTAAAAGATCAATTGCGTCAAATTCCGAATCGTGGAGTTGATTATGGTATTTTACGTTACTTGAAAAAAGAATTACTTCCGTTTTATCAGCAAAAGCCTTCAATAAGCTTTAACTATTTGGGCCAATTTGATCAAGTGTTTTCAAAGGAATCTTTGTTTATGCAAGAGACAGGATTTACATTTTTAGATCATGCTCCAGATTCCAAGCCATCGCATCTAATTGATGTTATCGGTATGGTAAAAGATAAGAAGTTACATTTTGTTTGGATTTATAGTAGAGAACAGTTTTCTAGATTAAAAATTCAAGCGATAGCAGATGGTATGTTGAGGCATCTTCGTCAACTTATAAATAAACCAACAACAGAGTCAGCTTTTACAGTATCAGATTTTGCTGATGCTGAGGATCTTACGGAAGAAAGCTTGAGCAAAGTATTACTTAAATTAACAAAGAAGAGGGTGTAAAGATGGGAGACGTTATAGATATATATGGATTATCACCTTTGCAAAAAGGAATATTGTTTCATACTTTATACGATCAAGATGATGAACATTCTTTTTCCTACATTGTACAAGTAGGCTTCTTGCTCGGGGGGCAATTGGATGTTGCTACTTTTGAAAAGGCTTGGGAATATGTTATTCATCGACATGAAGTTCTACGCTCAGTATTTGTGTGGGAGGAAGTAGAAAAACCTCTGCAAGCAGTTTACCAACGTCTTCCTTTTACTATTCATCAAGAGGATTGGAGTGCCCATTCGCATGAGGAGAGGGAGAAGAAATTACACCAGTTTTTGACTGCAGATCGTAGAAAAGGATTTTTATTGGATGAAGCACCGTTGATGAGAGTCACTGCGATTAAAGAAGCAGAAGAGGAAACGAGAATCATTTGGACACATCATCATATTTTGCTAGATGGGTGGAGTGTGTCATTGGTCTTTAGTGAAGTGATGGAAGTTTATCTCAAGATGATAAAGGGAGAATTGTTGAATCTTCCTAAATCTCTTCCTTATAAAAAATATATCCAGTGGATAAATAAACAAGATCAAAGTCAAGCAGAGGAATTTTGGACAGAAGAATTAAAGGGGTTTTATGCACCTACGCCATTAGCGATGGAAAGAAAGGATCAAGAACAGGAGAAGGGCTATGGAGAGTGTGTTTATCAGGTATCTGAGGAACTCACTGAGAATTTACAAGAGTGGGTACGAAATAGTCGATTAACATTGAATACGTTAGTACAAGGCGCATGGGCCTATTTGATGAGTAGGTATAGCGGTGAAAGTGACATCGTATTTGGCATAACTAGCTCTGGACGTCCTACTGATTTGATAGGAGCAGAGAATATGGTAGGTCTATTTATTAACACATTACCTACTAGAATTCGATTAACGGATGATACATCAGTAGTAGATTGGCTTCGTAAAATACAGATGAAAGAAATGGAACGAAGACAATATGAGCATAATTCGTTGGTTGATATTCAAGGGTGGAGTGAGGTTCCGCGGAATAGTTCCTTATTTCATACCTTGTATGTGTTTGAAAATTATCCAATTCAAGGTAAGAGAAATGATGATTTAAGATTACTAGATGTTAAAAGCGCGGAACAAACAAATTATCCTTTAACACTCATTGTAATGCCCGGTAAGAAAATTACTTTAAAGTTGATGTATGATCGAAGCTATTTTAATGAAGAAACAATAAATCGGATTCAGGGTCACTTATTGCAAATATTAATTCAGATGACGAAGAGCTTAGATTCAAAACTCTTTGAAATTACTCATTTAGCAGTGGAAGAGCAGACACAGTTACTAGAGGAATGGAATAATACTCAAGTAAAATATTYAGCTGAAGGCATGATTCATACGGTGTTTGAGGAGCAAGTCAAGAAAAATCCAGAAGCAATCGCAGCTATGTACGAAAATGAACAAATTACCTATAGAGAGTTGGATGAGCGTGCGAATCAGCTAGCACATTATTTACAAAAGCGTGGTGTAGGTTCAGAGTCTCTAGTCGGGGTATATATGGAACGTTCATTACAAATGATGATAGCGTTATTAGGTATTCTAAAATCAGGAGGGGCGTATGTTCCACTTGATCCTACTTATCCAGAGAGTCGGCTTCGTTATATATTAGAGGATGCTGGAATCGAAGTACTAGTGACGGGAGAAGATTCAGAAAATTTATATATATCTGAAGATGTTGAAACGATTTGTATGAATAAAGATTATACTGCAATTAAAAAAGAAGAATCAATCCCATGTATAAGTGGTGTAACAGGGAGAAGTTTAGCGTATGTTATGTATACTTCAGGATCTACAGGTAATCCAAAGGGAGTGATGATTGAGCATCATTCAGTAATCAATTACCTAGAATGGATGCAACATAAATATCCACTTTCTGAAAAGGATGTGGTCTTGCAGAAAACCCCATTCTCATTTGATGTATCTGTTTGGGAGTTATTTTGGGGTATTCACGTTGGAGCAAGTGTATCTTTCCTACCTCGAGGTGGAGAAAAAGATCCTTCTATTATAGCTGAAGTGATTAAAAAACATCAGGTTACTATAGTTCAATTTGTACCTTCGATGTTATCTGTTTTCTTAGATCACTTCAATCATATTGAATTGAACATGAATTGTTCGTCCGTACGCCATGTATTTTCTGGTGGAGAAGAACTAAGTTCAGGGTTAGTTAGACGATTTCAACAGAAATGGAATTATAGTGGACAAGTGAAATTAACCAACTTTTATGGACCAACTGAAGCCACTATTTATGTAAATGCATTTGATATTCAGCCTAATCAAGAATTTGTTTCTATTGGGCAGCCAATACAGAACACGCAATTATATGTATTAGACCAAAATCAACGCTTGCAATCAATAGGAATTGAGGGTGAGTTATATATTGGTGGTGCTGGTTTAGCACGTGGATACTTAAATCGTCCGAATCTTACTGCTGAAAAATTCGTTTCGCATCCATTTCGATTGGGGGAACGACTATATCGAACAGGAGATTCAGTAAGATATCTAACTGATGGAAATATAGAATTTATAGGTAGAATGGACCATCAAGTAAAAATGCGCGGTTTTAGGATTGAATTAGGAGAAATTGAAGCGACTTTAGAAAAATGTTCGTTTATTAAAGAGGCTGTCGTATTAGTTAGAGAAGACCGTCCAGGTGATCAACGATTGGTTGCATATGTAATAAGCGATGGAAATACCCAAGAGTGGAGAGAGTATTTACAAAACCAATTACCGAATCATATGATTCCAGCTCACTTTGTAGAGTTAGAACACTTCCCGCTTACTCCGAATGGGAAAATTGACCGAAAGGCCTTGCCAGCACCTGATGAGCAAGCTATTGGAGATTTAAATGTTCTACCTCGGACGCCATCGGAAGAGCTTATTGCCTCGGTTTGGGGTCAAGTGTTAGGGACAGAAAATATTGGTATTCAGGATTCCTTCTTTGAAAGTGGTGGGCACTCACTACTTGCTACTCAAATCGTCTCTCGATTGCAAGAATTGTTCCAAATCAAAATCCCATTACGTGAACTTTTCAAGCACGATACAGTGGAAGCATTAGCGAAACGAGTAGATCAGTTGCGCAAAGAAGATAAAAAACGAGAGGTTCCACCCCTTGTACCTATGACACGAGAAGAATCTATTCCACTTTCCTATGCGCAGAAACGTCTATGGTTTATTGAACAATTAATGCCAAATAGTGCGATGTACAATATTCATGCAGCGTGTCGCTTAACAGGTAAATGGTCAATTGAAGCATTGGAATCCGGATGGAATCAGTTGTTTGAGCGTCATGAATCATTACGAACGATAATTCTAAAACAAGAGGGTGAACCTTTTCAACAGGTTCAATCTCATGTATTCAGACATATCTCTCAAACGGATCTAACAGATCTCTCTTTAGAAGATAGGGAAAGAGAAATGAAACGGCTCATTCAAAACGAAGCGGAGGAACCATTTCATTTTGGACAAGGTCCTCTAATTCGAGCACGAATATTGAAAGTGGACAGGGAAGAATGGGTTCTCCTTTGTACGATGCATCATATTATTTCAGATGGATGGTCAATGGGAATCTTACTTGAAGAATGGATGGCTTTTTATGAAGGAGCACTAAGCGGAAAACCGGTGGAATTGAAGGAGTTATCTATCCAATATGCAGACTTTGTCATGTGGCAGAAGGAATGGCAAAAAGAAGAGAATTTGGATCAGCACCTTCAATATTGGAAGGAAGAATTATCTGGGGAGCTACCGGTTTTACAATTACCGATGGATCGTCCTCGACCTGCGGTTCAAACCCACCGTGGTGCAAGTCAGTCCTTAACGGTGGCGAATTCCCTACAGGAAAAGCTCAAAGATTTAAGTCTGCAAGAAGGATGCACTTTATTTATGACATTGATGGCAGCGTATCAAAGCTTCCTTTCTCGTTATACAGGACAAGACGACATCTTGGTTGGAAGCCCAATTGCAAATCGAAATGTTAAAGAGATTGAGGGATTAATAGGTTTCTTTGCAAATACGTTGGTTTATCGAGCAGATTTCAGTGAAAATCCGACGTTCCAAGAACTTTTGTCGCAGGTACGAAAAAAAGCACTAAAAGCCTACGAGTATCAGGACATTCCATTTGAGAAAGTGGTGGAATCTGTAAAACCGGAACGGAATACAAGTCATTCACCGATATTTCAAACCATGTTTACTTTACAGAATACGAAACAAGCGTTTCCTCAGCTATCTGAAAGAAACATGGAACTCATGGAAAGTCATGCTTCTGTTGCGAAATTTGATTTGAGTTTATTTGCTTCTGAGACGGAAGAAGGATTATCGCTAACCTTTGAATACAATACTGATTTGTTTAATGATACAACCATTGAACGCATGGCAAGTCATTTTGAACATTGGTTAAATCAAATTGTCTCTCATCCAAAATATTTATTATCTGAACTGAATATGTTATCGAAAGCAGAATATAAGCAATTACTAGAGGAATGGAATGAATCWGGTGTTGTAGATATACAAGAAAGCACGATTCATACATTGTTTGAAGAACAAGTGAAAAAAACACCAGAAGCAATTGCAGTAGTGTGCGAAGATGAAGAACTAACATATCGAGAGTTGGACGAACGCTCGAATCAGCTGGCACATTATTTACAGAAAAATGGTGTTGCATGCGAATCATTGGTTGGGATTTGCGTTACACGTTCATCCGAGATGATTGTCGGCCTCTTAGGAATTATGAAGGCAGGAGGAGCATATGTCCCAATTGATCCAGCGTATCCGGAAAGTCGACTGCAATACATTTTAGAGGATGCTCAAATAAAGGTACTGGTGACACAGGAAAAGTTACAACAAAAAATGGTTATAACTAAATCCGTTGCCGTGATTTGTATTGATCGTGATCGAGAAGAAATAGAACAAGAAGTAACTACAGTGTGTACCAGTGAAGTGACGGGCGATAATTTAGCCTATATTATCTATACTTCAGGTTCCACTGGAAATCCAAAGGGGGTAATGATTGAGCACAGGAATACAGTAACAATGATTCATTGGGCGCATCACACATATTCCCAAAAGGAATTAGCGGGAGTATTAGCTTCAACTTCGATATCCTTTGATCTATCCGTTTTTGAAGTGTTTGTTCCCTTAACGATGGGTGGTAAGGTGATTGTCGCTGAAAATGCTCTACATCTAGACAAGTTGTCTACCAAGGGTGTGACTTTGGTCAATACTGTGCCATCGGCAGCGAAGGAACTGGTTCGCGCAAAAACAATTCCTTCTTCGGTAAAGGTGATGAATTTGGCTGGAGAACCATTACCATATTCACTCGTTCAAGATTTATACGAGAGAAGTACGATTGAGAAGGTGTACAACCTATATGGACCGTCCGAAGATACTACGTATTCCACATATATGGAATTAGAAAAGGGTGTCATGTATAGGGTACCACCAATTGGTAAACCAGTCTTCAATGCAGAAGTATATGTACTGAGTGCTGAACAAAAAATGGTTCCAATTGGTGTAGTTGGTGAGCTTTACATTGGTGGATCAGGATTAGCACGTGGATACTTAAACCGTCCTGACTTAACGCAAGATTGTTTTATACCGCATCCGTTTAAAGAAGGAGAGCGAGTATACCGGACTGGAGACCTAGTAAGGTATCTGCCAGATGGAAATTTGGAGTATCTTGGCCGAATCGATCATCAGGTAAAAATTCGTGGGTTCCGGATTGAACTAGGAGAAATTGAAGCGACATTGCAAAAGCATACATTAGTTAACGAAGTTCTTGTGATGGTGCGGGAAGATTATCTTGGTGATCCACGTTTGATTGCCTATGTTGTGGGAGATGGGGATGCTCATAAGTGGCGTGATTATCTCAAGGACCAGCTACCAAATTACATGATTCCAGCCTATTTTGTCGGATTGAATGCATTTCCACTCACTCCAAATGGAAAGATTGATAGGAAGGCCTTACCAGTACTAGAGAGACAGGAGATAGTGAGGGGTTATATTGCTCCCCGTACACCTACGGAAAAAACAATCGTTTCAATATGGCATCAAGTTTTAGGTGTAGAAAATATTGGAGTGCAGGATTCGTTTTTTGAAATAGGTGGGCATTCATTACTTGCTACACAAGCTGTTTCCAATCTTAAAGAGGCTTTTGGAATCGAGTTACCATTGCATGATCTATTTACGTTTCATACGGTGCAACAATTGGCAAAACAGATTGATCAATTGTTCTATAACAAAAATCAAGAAATACAGAATGATAGTAAGGAGAATGTAAGTCTTCAAGACTATATTCAAAAAGAAGCAGAAGTGAGTAATGATGAAGAATTACTTGAACTACTTAAGCAATTAGAAGAGCTATCAGAGGAAGAAGCACAAGGAATATTCGAGAGTAATTTAGTTGAGGAAGGGGTAAAAAAATGAGAAGTGATTTACATGCAAAGCTGAGTTCACTTTCTCCTGAGAAAAGAGCTTGGCTTCAGAAGCAAATGCAAAAAAAGGAGAATAAAGAAGCACTTCCGTTGTCTTATGCACAACAACGTTTGTGGTTTATGGACAGATTTAACCCAAACAGTTCTTTATATAATATTCCAACGGTATGGCATCTAAAAGGAAATTGGATTCCTGAAGCATTAGAAAAGGGATTCAATCGACTCATTGAACGTCATGAATCATTACGAACCGTTTTTAAAGAAGTAGGAGAACAACCTGTACAACAAATTGTCGAATTCCTTCCTAGAGCATTACCTGTAAGGGATTACTCGCAACTTCCTCTAGAAGTAAAAGAAAAAGAGGTAGATAGTTTAATTGCGAGAGAAGCGCAAGAACCATTTGATTTAATGAATGGCCCTTTAATTCGTAATCAGCTTGTTCAATTAGGAAAGGATGAATGGTTATTACTATGCACGATGCATCATATTATTTCTGATGCTTGGTCCATCGGTATACTCATGAATGAATTACTTACTTTCTATGAAGAAGAAACGGGCGGGAATCCTGCTAAATTAAGTTCACTATCCATTCAATATGCAGACTTTGCGAAGTGRCAAAAGGAGTGGTTGCAAGGTGATGTGTTATATCGTCAACTTACGTATTGGGAGGAAGAATTGTCTGGGGAGCTTCCTATATTACAACTGCCAGTGGACCGACCTCGACCGGTTACGCAAACTTACGCTGGGGATACGCATCACGTGATTTTTCCTTATAGATTACTCAATCAATTAAAGGATATAAGTCGACAAGAAGGATCTACCTTATTTATGACTTTAATGGCTGCATACCAGAGCTTTCTTGCTCGTTATACGGGGCAAAAAGATATTCTAGTCGGAAGTCCGATTGCAAATCGGAATCATAAGGGAGTAGAAGGATTAATCGGTTTCTTTGTTAATACGTTGGTTTACCGATCAGATTTGAGTGGCACCCCTACTTTTCGGGAGATTTTGAACCAAACAAAGAAAAAGGCGTTAAAAGCTTACGAATATCAAGATATACCATTTGAAAAAGTGGTAGAAGCTGTACAACCTGAACGAAGTATGAGCCATTCTCCTATCTTTCAGACCATGTTTACACTACAGAATATAAAACAAGAACGACTAGATTTGTCTGGTAGAAGTATCGAAATGGTAGAAAGTAATATGTCTATTGTAAAATTTGATCTGAGTTTAACTGCCTACGAAGTGGAAGAAGGCCTATTTGTCTCATTTGAATACAACACGGATTTATTTGATAGTAGTACCGTTGCACGTATGGCAGGCCATTTTGAGAACTGGTTAAATGAAATCGCGTATCATCCAGATGAATCATATACAAAGCTGTCAATGTTATCGGACACAGAGCAGAAACAACTCCTAGAAGAATGGAATGATACTGACGTAGTTTATGGTCATGAGTGTATGATTCATGAGCTATTTGAGCAGCAAGTTGCACGTACACCTGATGCAGTGGCGGTAGTTTATGAGGGTGGAAAGCTAACGTATCAAGAACTCAATGAAAAATCGAATCAATTGGCACATTATCTACAAAAACGAGGTATAGGACCTGAATCATTGGTCGGTATATGTGTTGAACGTTCTCCTGAAATGATTATTGGTCTCTTTGGGATTTTGAAAGCAGGTGGGGCTTATGTCCCACTGGACCCAAGTTATCCCGAAAATCGCCTGAGATACATTTTAGAGAATTCACAAATTCAAGTGCTGTTAACAAAAGAGGCACTACAGGACTGGTTACCTAAAGATATTCAAGCAATTTGTTTAGACCGGGATCAAGTAATGATTTCTAAAGAGAGTAATTTGGCTCCGGTGAGTGGAGTAACAGCAAATAACTTAGCCTATATCATATACACTTCGGGTTCGACGGGAAATCCGAAGGGAGTAATGATTGAACATCATTCGGTTATCAACCGCCTACAGTGGATGCAGAAAAAGTATCCATTATCTGAGGAGGATACAATCCTACAAAAGACACCGTTTTCATTTGATGTTTCTGTCTGGGAATTATTTTGGTGGTCATTTGTAGGAGCGCGTGTTTGTTTGCTTCAACCAGGAGGAGAGAAAGATCCTGCGGTGATTGAGGAGTATATCGAACGATATCGTGTGACCACCATGCACTTTGTTCCGTCGATGTTATCTACTTTCTTGGATTATATGGAACAATATAATTCGAAAAGGGATGTATCGTCTTTAAATCAGGTTTTTACTAGTGGAGAAGCATTAAATACTGAACAGGTTCGCCGGTTTAAGGGGGTATTTTACGATGTTCAGCAAACAAAGTTAATTAACTTGTATGGCCCTACCGAAGCGACTGTGGATGTGACTTATTATGATTGTGATTTAGAAAAAGAACCTATGCTTATTCCAATTGGTCGTCCAATTGATAATACAGAGTTGTATGTGTTGGATCAATATCAACAGGTGGTACCGATTGGTGTGGCGGGGGAACTTTACCTTGGAGGAGTAGGCTTGGCACGTGGCTACTTCAATCGACCAGAGTTAACTACTGAACGTTTTATTCCGCATCCCTTTAAGGAAGGGGAACGATTATATCGAACGGGTGACCTGGTGAGATATATGAATGATCGTAACTTGGAGTATATTGGAAGAATAGATAACCAAGTCAAAATCAGAGGATTCCGAATTGAACTGGGAGAAATCGAAGCAGCTTTACATGATCACTCATCTGTAAAAGAGGCTGTCGTGTTGGTGAAGGAAGATCGACCAGGAGATAAGCAGTTAGTAGCTTATGTAGTGGGTGAAGGGGATACTGGAGAGTGGCGTGAATATCTGAAGAAGCAATTGCCAAATTATATGGTTCCGGCATACTTTTTCCAAGTTGAATCGATGCCACTCACTCCAAATGGTAAGGTGGATCGGAAAGCTTTACTGGAATTGGAGGCACAGTTCATAAGTGAAGATATTACTTCATCAAGAACACCAGTGGAGGAGCTCATCGTTTCTGTATGGAGTCAAGTATTAGGTATAAGAAATATTAGTGTTCAGGATTCTTTTTTTGAAATCGGTGGTCACTCGCTACTAGCTACTCAAGTAGTGTCACGCTTACAAGAAATCTTTCAAATCGAATTACCGGTACGCGAACTATTTGAGTATGCAACGGTGGAGTCACTGGCAAAGCGATTAGATCAGTTACGTAAAGGAGATAGAAAACGAGATATTCCGCCACTAATGCCGATGGAACGAGGGGAAACTATTCCACTATCTTATGCCCAACAGCGCTTATGGTTTATCGATCAATTTACACCTAATAGTGCACTTTACAATATGCCAATAGTATGCCGCCTTACAGGGAGTTGGCTACCTGAGGCATTGGAAACGGGATGGAATCAGCTAATAGAGCGTCATGAATCATTGCGGACGGTCTTTCATGAAGTGAACGGTCAACCCGTACAGCAAATTGAACCGTATGCTTTTCGATTAATTCCGAAAACGGATTTAACTATGCTTTCTCCAGAAGACCGAGAAGAAGAAGTTAAACGTTTGATTCAACAAGAAACAGAAGTGCCATTTGATTTAGGCGAGGGTCCACTGATCAGGACAAGTATTTTGCAAGTGAGAGAGGAAGAATGGATTCTCCTTTGTACTCTACATCATATCATCTCAGATGGATGGTCAATGGGAGTCCTACTTGAAGAATGGATGGCATTCTATGAGAAAACTACGGATGGAAAGGTAGCAGAACTTGAACCATTACCGGTTCAGTATGCCGACTTCGCTCAGTGGCAAAAAGGATGGTTGAAGGCGGAAGTGCTTGATCAACAACTCCAATATTGGAAGGAAGAATTGTCTGGGGAGCTTCCTGTACTCCAACTTCCTATGGATCGCCCGCGTCCCRCAATACAAACTCATGACGGGTCGACATACACTCTGGTTCTGCCAAGCGCGCTACATGACAAATTGAACGAATTTAGTCGCCAAGAAGGGGCTACACTCTTCATGACGCTGTTGGCTGCATATCAAAGTTTTCTATCACGTTATACGGGACAAGAAGATATTCTGGTCGGAAGTCCAATTGCTAATCGAAATTATAGAGAAATTGAAGGACTTATTGGTTTCTTTGTCAACACGTTGGTTTATCGGGCTAATCTGAGTGGTAGACCGACATTTCAGGATGTTCTGTCTCAGGTTCGTCAAAAGGCATTGAAGGCGTATGAATATCAAGATATCCCTTTTGAAAAAATTGTAGAAGTTGTACAACCAGAGCGGAGTACAAGTCATTCGCCAATCTTCCAGACTATGTTCATCTTGCAAAATATGAAACAAGAGTTCCCGGTGTTATCTGGTAGAAGTATTGAAATGATAGAAAGCCATAGTCCAATCGCAAAGTTTGATTTAAGTGTAATGGTAGCTGAGACGGAAGAGGGAGTACGTTTTACTTTTGAATACAATAAGGATTTATTCAAGAATGACACTGTAATGGAAATGCCCCCACAGGGTCTTATTTGCGACAGATTTGAGGAACAAGTAGCAAAGCGTCCTGAAGCGATTGCGGTAGTTGATCAAACAAAAGATTGGACTTACGGTGAACTGGATGCACAAGCAAATCAGTTGGCAAATGTTTTACAGCGAAAAGGAGTTGCTCCAGAGTCAGTCGTGGGAGTTTATCTTCCGAGGTCGGCTGAGCTCATGGTAAGTTTACTAGGCATATTAAAAGCTGGTGGAGCTTATGTCGTTTTAGATCCGTTGTATCCAAAATCAAGGTTAGAATACATGATTGAAGATGCAGGAATTCAATTTGTAGTGACGGCGGAAGGACAAGAAGGCCTTTTCGAACAGGTCGAAATGGTGAGGTTAGAAGAGTTAACAGTGGAAAGCGTAATCGCACCTACACGGCAGATAAATCCAGAGAACTTAGCTTACATTGTCTATACCTCTGGTTCTACAGGAAAGCCAAAGGGTGTCATGATTGAATATCGCTCATTAATGAATATGGTTTCTTGGCATCAAGAAGTTTATCGTATTACAGCAGAGGATCGTGCGACTCAGATTGCAGGGATTGCTTTTGATTCGGCTGTTCAGGAGATTTGGCCGTATCTAACTGCTGGTGCAGCACTCTACTTGTCAACAGAGGAACTGAGAATTAATCCAGAAGCACTAAGAGACTGGCTCATTGATTCGCGAATAACAGCTAGTTTTGCACCTACGCCTATTCTGGAAAGACTCCTGAAATTATCTTGGCCAGGTAAAACGGATCTTCGTTTTATCATTACCGGCGGGGATCAATTAACGCAGTATCCATCTAACGATATTCCTTTTGCGGTAATCAATCAGTATGGTCCATCGGAAAATACCGTTGTTACCACGGATTGTTATGTACCTGTAGGAGTGACAACAGGTACGCCATCGATTGGTCGACCGATTGCGAATACAGAAGTTTATGTGTTAGATTCTCATCTTCAGCTAGTACCAAGTGGTGTGATTGGAGATCTCTATATTGGAGGGAAGAGTCTTGCTCGTGGATATGCTAATCGTCCGGACCTTACAAAGGAAAAATTTATTTCGCATCCATTCAAGTCAGGAGAACGTCTCTATTACACCGGAGACAAAGCAAGTTATCTTTCTGATGGTGCTCTCCAGTTCCATGGTCGTATAGATGACCAAGTGAAAATTCGTGGTTTCCGGATTGAATTGGGAGAAATAGAAGCAGTCTTGCAGGCACATTCTTCTGTGAAAGAAGCGGTTGTATTGGTACGAGAGGATGATCCAGGCGACAAGAGATTAGTAGCTTATGTAGTTGGTGAAGGAAGTGTCCAAGAATGGCGAGAGCATCTACAAACACATTTACCAAATTATATGGTCCCAACAAACTTTATTGAGATGGAATTTTTACCACTTACACCGAATGGAAAACTTGATTTAAAGGCATTGYCAATACCTAGCAAATTATCTACGGAAAATACCGTTCACGCACGAACTCCGCTAGAAGAACTTATCGCTTCAGTGTGGAGTCAAGTGCTAGGAATAGAAAATATAGGTGTTCAGGATTCTTTCTTTGAACTTGGTGGTCATTCTCTACTTGCTACACAAGTGGTCTCACGCTTGCAAGAAGTCTTTCAAATCAAATTACCGGTACGTGAACTGTTCGAATATTCAACGGTCGAGGCACTGGCGAAGCGATTAGATCAGTTACGTAAGGGAGGCAAAAAACGAGAAATTCCACCATTGATGCCGATGGAACGAGGAAATGCCATTCCACTTTCTTATGCTCAACAGCGCTTATGGTTTATCGATCAATTTACACCTAATAGTGCACTTTATAATATGCCGATGGTATGCCGTCTTACAGGAAATTGGTTACTAGAAGCATTGGAGTTGGGATGGAATCAGTTGATAGAGCGTCATGAATCATTGCGGACAGTATTTCATGAAGTGGACGGTCATCCTGTGCAGAAGATTCAACCGTATACTTTCCGTTCCCTTCCACAAATTGACTTAACTAAGATTTCTCCAGAAGAGAGAGAAAGAGAAGTGGAGCAATGGATTCAAACTGAAGTCGAATCCCCATTTGACTTAGAGCAAGGGCCATTGTTCCGTGGACAAATCGTGAAAATTTCAGAAGAAGAATGGGTTCTTCTGTGTAATATGCATCATATTATCTCGGATGGATGGTCGATGGAAATCTTGCTCCAAGAATGGATGGCATTTTATGAGGAGGCGATTGGTGAAAAACCAGCAGACCTTGCACCACTACCAGTTCAATATGCCGATTTTGCTCAGTGGCAAAGAGAATGGTTGATAGATGAAGTACTAAACCAACAGCTTGCATATTGGAAGGAAGAACTGTCTGGTGAGTTACCAGTCTTAATGTTGCCGATGGATCGTCCCCGTCCTTCGGTGCAAACCCACCATGGATTAACTCATAATGTGTTGTTGTCACGCTCATTACTGGATAAATTAAACGAACTTAGTCGTCAAGAAGGGGCCACGCTTTTCATGACCTTATTGGCATCGTATCAAAGTTTCCTTGCCCGTTATACAGGACAATCAGATATTCTTGTTGGAAGCCCAATTGCGAATCGAAATTATCGAGAAATTGAAGGGTTGATTGGTTTCTTTGTCAACACGTTGGTTTATCGAGCTGATTTAAGTGGCGCACCGGCATTTCAAGAGTTGTTGTCTCAAGTGCGGATAAAAGCATTGAAGGCATATGAGTACCAAGATGTTCCGTTTGAGAAAATTGTGGAGGTTATCCAACCTGAACGAAGTACAAGTTATTCTCCGATTTTCCAAACCATGTTTACTTTGCAAAATACGGGACAAGAGCTACCACAACTACATGGACGAAGTATAGAAGTAATGGACAGCCACGCTTCAATCGCCAAATTTGATTTAAGTTTAACTGCCGCAGAAGTGGAAGAGGGCTTATTGCTTACTTTTGTTTATAGGACTGATTTATTTGACAGTTTAACTATTGAATCCATAGCCGAAAATTTTGGAAACTGGTTGAATTTAATCGTGGAACATCCTGATAAATCATTAGCTAAGTTGCCGATACTGTCAGGATTACAGCAAAAGCAGTTAGAAGAGTGGAATAATAATGCTGTAGCATATCCACAGGAATTTGGGATTCATCAGCTGTATGAAGAGCAAGTAAATCGTACACCTGACGCGGTGGCAGTGGTAGATGAAAAACAGCAGTTAACCTATCGAGAGCTGAATGAAAAAGCAAACCAATTGGCACATTATCTCCAGAAATGTGGGATTGGGAGCGAGTCATTGGTTGGTCTCTGCTTCCAGCGTTCAGTTGAGATGATTGTCGGTCTCATGGGGATCTTGAAAGCTGGGGCAGCCTATGTTCCATTGGATCCATCGTATCCAGAAAGTCGCCTACGATATATTCTGGAGGACACAGGGATTCAAGTATTGGTCACGAACGAAGCATTAGAAGGTTGGATAACTGAAGAAATCAAAACAGTTTGTTTGGATCGGGATAAAGCGATGATTTCGCGAGAAAGCACCCTTTCGCCAATATGTGAAGTGACAGGAGAAAACTTGGCGTATGTAATCTATACTTCGGGATCAACAGGGAATCCGAAGGGAGTTATGGTAGAGCATCACAATGTGATTCGTTTATTTAAATCGACGGAATGTTGGTATCAGTTTGATGAAAAAGATACTTGGACGCTTTTCCATTCTTATGCGTTTGACTTCTCGGTATGGGAGATTTGGGGGGCATTACTCCATGGCGGAAGATTGATTGTTGTTCCTTACTGGATTAGTCGATCGCCCAAGGATTTCTATCAACTGTTAGTAAAGGAAAAGGTTACGGTTCTTAATCAGACACCATCCGCATTTCGACAATTGATACAAGTGTGTGAACAAGAAGATGAGAAGAAAGACTTGCATCTGCGCTATGTCATATTTGGTGGGGAAGCACTCGATCCTACCAGCTTGGTACCATGGTTTCAAAGGTATGGAGGGCAGAAACCACAGTTAATTAATATGTATGGAATTACAGAAACTACCGTTCATGTTACGTATTATCCAATTACTAAAGATGATGTGCAGTATGCTTCAAGAAGTAATATAGGAAAACAGATTCCAGATTTAGAAGTGTATGTACTAGACGCTTGTCAACAACCTGTGCCTATTGGCGTAGCTGGCGAACTATATATTGGTGGAGCAGGACTTGCACGTGGATATTTAAACAGACCCGAATTGACTGCAGAGCGTTTCATTCCTCATCCATTCAGTAGTGACCCAGGAGCGCGATTATATCGGACAGGAGACTTAGCGAGATACTTACCTGATGGAAATCTGGATTATCTTGGGCGGATTGATCACCAGGTGAAAATCCGTGGTTTCCGAATTGAGCTCGGAGAAATTGAATCTGCTTTAAACGCACATGTCTCCATAAAAGAGGCTGTTGTAATTGTTCGAGAAGATCAGCCGGGTGATAAACGGTTGGTGGCATATGTCGTGGGTGATGGGAATGTAGGCGAGTGGAGAGATTATCTCAAGGCGGAACTACCAAGCCATATGGTTCCTTCAGGATTTGTGATGATGAAAGCCATTCCACTAACTGCTAACGGAAAAGTTGATCGTAAGGCCTTACCTGTACCAGAGGAGAGGAAAATCGAAAGTGAATGTGTTGCCACGCGGAATGGTAACGAAGAAACACTGGCCACCATTTGGAAGCAAGTATTAGGGATTAAAAAGGTGGGAATCCATGATAACTTCTTTGAAATTGGTGGAGACTCGATTCTCAGCATTCAGATTGTCTCTCGTGCGAAGCAAGCAGGTTTGCAATTGACGCCAAAGCAAATGTTTGAACACCAAACGATTGCTGAGTTGGCGCAAGTAGTCAATGAAGAACGGGGTGTACAAGCAGAGCAGGGAGTTGTAACTGGAGAACTGATCCTTACACCAATCCAGCAATGGTTTTTTGCACAAGATCATCCAAACCCACACCATTGGAATCAATCCATGTTTTTTAGAACAAAAGAGCGACTGGATATAGTATTACTGGAGAAAGCTGTGCGTACCCTTCTAATCCATCATGATGCCTTGCGTTTAAGATATGAACGGTTACCGAATGGAGCTTGGAAACAGCGGAACGAAGGAATCGAAGAACAATCGACGCTGACCGTTATTTCATTAGAAGAAGTGCCGCAAGCAGAATGGCATCAAGTGATTCAAACGGAGATTGACACTGCACAAGCAAGCTTGCACTTACACGCAGGACCGCTAATGAGAATGGTGTATTTTGATGAAGGTGAGAAAAGAGCCGGCCGATTATTCTGGGTGATTCATCACTTAGCAGTGGATGGTGTTTCTTGGCGGATTTTACTGGAGGATCTGCAAACGGCGTATAATCAAGCGAGCCAGGATCAGATGATCCAATTACCTACAAAGAGTACATCCTTTAAAGCGTGGTCGGAGAAATTGCATCATTACGCTGAAGCTGGGATTGTGCAAGAAGTGCGTGATTATTGGGAGCAGCAATCCGAACAAGAAGTGGCTATGCTACCAGTGGATACCACCCTCGAAGTTCCAGCAAACACAGGAACCGAGGAGATTACCGTGGTGCTGGATGAGAAAGAGACCCGTACGTTATTGAAAGAAATTTCAAGCACTCATCGAGTCCAAATCAATGAGGTACTATTGACAGCATTGGTACAGGCTACGGCAGCATGGACAGGTCATCCGGCGCTGACCGTGGATTTGGAGGGGCATGGTCGGGAAGAGATTATCGAAGACGTTGACCTATCTAGAACTGTGGGGTGGTTTACAAGTATTTATCCTGTTCACTTAAATATTACCGGTGCCGACACGCCAATTGCAGCATTAAAATTAGTTAAAGAACAAATGCGTAAAATTCCTAATAAGGGTGTTGACCATGGAATTTTGCGGTATCTGAACACAACAATGTGTGAGAAATGGGGGTCTCAACATACACCGTCTATTAGTTTTAACTATCTTGGACAATTTGACCAAATGTTTTCTGACGATGCAATGCTTATTCCGGAGAACGGATTTAAGCGCTTAGATCATGCTTCTGGTTCCAAGCGCTTGCATTTAATCGATGTAATTGGAATTGTAACGGATGGGAAACTTCAGTTCACTTGGGTATACAATGTAGGACAATTCGCGAAATCAACGATACAAAGTATTGCAGAGAATATGCTCCATCAACTAAGTAAATTGATTCAATCTGCGGATGGAGAATCTGCACTGACCGTTTCAGATTTTGTGATGGCTAATCTTGACCAAGCCAGTTTGACAAAAGTATTATCCAAGATGAATCGTGGAAATAATTATCAGATTACCGATTTATATCCACTATCGCCTTTGCAAGAAGGTATGATTTTCCATACATTGCATGACCAAGGGGATGAACATGTAGCGCCGTATATAGTGCAATTAAGTTTCATGATTAGAGGAGAATTGGATATTGTAACTTTCGAACAGGCGTGGAAATCGGTAATTCAGCAGCATGAAATTTTTCGCTCATCTTTCCTTTGGGATGAAGTTGAAGAGCCTTTACAAGTGGTGTATGAGAGTGTTCCATTTAAGGTGAATGTAGAAGATTGGCGTACGCTGACTGCTGAAGAAAAAGAGGAGAAAAGAAAAGCCTTTTTGGCATTGGATCGAAAACAAGCCTTTCTTTTTGATGAAGCGCCATTGATGCGGGTGACTGTCATTCAAGAAGGTGAGGAAGAATATCGGATTGTTTGGACACATCACCATATTCTGTTGGATGGATGGAGCCTACCACTGGTCTTTAACGAATTGCTTACAGTGTACCAGAAGAGAATGAATGGAGAAGCCGTGCATTTACCTAAGTCATCGCCATACAAGAAATATATTCAATGGCTAAGAGAGCAGAATCAGGATCAGGCGGAGCAATTCTGGAGAGAGAAACTTAAAGGTTTTACAGCTCCAACTCTGCTGGGCTTAGAAAGTAAAGAGCAAGAAAAAGGTTACACAGAGAAGGTAACTTATTTATCAGAAGAGCAAACCCAAGCGTTACAAAACTGGGCGAAGCGCAATAGGCTCACTTTGAATACAGTAATTCAAGGTGCGTGGGCGTATCTCATGAGCCGGTATAGTGGAGAAGATGAAATTGTCTATGGTGTAACTAGCTCAGGACGCCCTACGGAGATTATTGATGTTGAAAACATTGTAGGTCCTTTTATTACCACATCACCGACGCGAATTCAGTTGATAGATAATATAAAAATAATGGATTGGTTGCAGAAGATACAAGAGGAAGAGATAGAAAGAAGACAATATGAATATGCTTCTTTGACAGAGATTCAAGGATGGAGTGAAGTTCCTAGAGGAACCCCGCTGTTCCATAGCTTGTATGTGTTTGAAAACTACCCAGTGAAAGAGGAGTCCTCAGGAAATCTAGAAATTGGTGGGTTGGAAGGAGTAGAGCAAACTCATTATCCATTAGGATTGACAGTTGTCCCAGAAAGCCAGTTGTTGTTAAAGTTGAAGTATGATCGTAGCAAGTTTAATGGTCTCACTATTGAACGGATGCTGGGGCATTTAAGCCAGGTGTTAAAGCAAATGATCGAGAACGTTGATCAAACTCTGTCGGAGCTGGTGTATGTTACGGAAATAGAACAGAAACAACTACTGGAAGAATGGAATGATAATGCAGCAGCGTATCCACGTGAAAGTGTGATCCACAAACTTTTTGAAGATCAAGTGGATCGTACACCTGATGCGGTGGCAGTGGTGGATGAAAATCAGCGGTTGACGTATCGAGAGCTGAATGAGAAAGCAAACCAATTGGCCCATTATCTTCAGAAAATGGGGATTGGGACGGAGTCATTGGTCGGGCTTTGTTTCCAACGTTCAGTTGAGATGATTGTCGGTCTCATGGGAATCTTGAAAGCTGGATCAGCCTATGTTCCGCTGGATCCATCGTATCCAGAAAGTCACCTACGATATATTCTGGAGGACACAGGAATTCAAATATTGGTTACGAACGAAGTATCACAAGGTTGGATGCCTGAAGAAGTTGAAACAGTTTGTTTGGACCGAGATCAAGCAATGATTTCGCAAGAAAACACTCTTTCACCAATATGTAAAGTAACAGGAGAAAACTTGGCGTATGTTATCTACACTTCAGGTTCGACCGGGAATCCAAAAGGGGTTATGGTGCAGCATCATTCGGTATTAAATCTATCCTATGGTTTACAGAAAGAGGTTTTTTCACATCGGGCACATGATAACATGCGCGTTGGTCTAAATGCCTCAATCGCCTTTGATTCATCCGTTAAACAATTACRAATGCTTTTGTATGGTTCTAGTTTGTATATTATTTCAACAGAAGTTCGCAGTGATCCTCAACAGTTTATATCTTATATTCGGGAGAATAAGTTGGAAATGTTCGATATAACACCTTCACTACTCCAATTACTCATAGATGAGGGGTTGTTAGAAACAAACGATAGTGTTCATGTTCCAAGCAAGGTACTGGTCGGTGGAGAAGCGATTATGCCATCACTGTGGGAACAACTAGTAGAGAATGACCATATCCATTTTTATAATGTATATGGTCCTACGGAATGTACGGTTGATGCGACATGCTATCGTATCAAAAAAGATAGTAAGAGAGTAACCATTGGGCGTCCGTTGCCAAATGTTCAAGCCTATGTATTGGATGAGAAGTTGTTACCTGTTCCAGTTGGTGTAACGGGTGAACTTTATATCGGTGGAGCAGGCCTAGCGAGAGGATACTTGAATCGTCCAGAGTTAACGTTAGAACGTTTTATTCCACATCCATTTAATGAAGGAGAACGGTTATACCGGACGGGAGATCTAGTCCGTTATTTAGCTGATGGCCATTTGGATTATCTGGGAAGAATCGATAATCAAGTGAAAATTCGAGGATTCCGGATTGAGCTTGGAGAGATTGAAGCGAATTTAGAAAGTCATCCATCGGTGAAAGAGGCGGTAGTCTTGATAAGAGAGGACCAACCAGGAGATCAGAGATTGGCTGCCTATGTGGTGGGTAAAGGAAGTATGCATGAATGGCGTGAGCATCTCAAGAGGCAAGTACCGAATTATATGATTCCTGCACACTTTATTGAGGTTGATGCGATTCCCCTTACAACAAATGGGAAGGTTGATCGAAAGGCACTGAACAGCTTAACGATTCAAAGAGAAAGTACCTTTTCTACACCAATCATCCCACGGGATGAAATCGAGTATCAGCTGATTACAATCTGGCAGGATTTGCTACAGTTAGAAGATATCCATGTAAACGATGATTTCTTCAATATAGGAGGTCACTCTCTCCTTGTAATCAAATTGATTTCAAAGGTCAGAGAGAAATTTGGAAAAGAGATTAAGGTGCCCGCACTAATTAAGAATCCGACAGTGGAAGGAATCGCTTGTCTCATCCGTGAGAATCATCGTATGGAAGAATCATTATCGGTTCTGGTTCCATTACAAGAATCAGAGAAAAGACCTTTCTTCTGTGTTCACCCGTTTATGGGTAATGTACTCTGTTACATTCAGCTAGCAAGGTTACTCAAGGATCACTGCTCATTTTATGGTTTACAGAATCCTCTCGTAGAGAAAGAAGGAATGAACGGGTTGATTTTATCGGAAGTAGTTCAACTCTACATCGAGGAAATGAAGCGGGCTCAGCCAGAGGGGCCGTATCGTCTGGGAGGATGGTCTCTGGGCGGTGCCATCGCCTATGAAATCGCAACTATGCTACGGAACCAGGGAGAAGAAGTTGAGGTGTTGGTACTATTGGATACCAAGGTGCCTTCAGAACGGGATTACAAGACAGAAGATGAAATGCTATCTTATATATTGGAGCATTTCATCAATATAGAGTTAGTGGATCAGGAAGAAGAGCTTGTTCATCAACAGGACATGCTTGTTGAGCAATTAATTGTGGAAGGAGTGCTCCCGCCTGATGCAAATCTTACGAATTTGAAGCAAATTATCAATGCCCACAGGAAATGTCTGAATTTAATGGCAGAGCATGATTTAACACCATATTTTGGGGAAGTCATTTACTTTAGTGCTGAGGAAGGTAAAGAATTGTTTACGGATTGGAAGCCTTTATTAAAAGGAAGAGTGAATATGTATTCGGTCCCTGGATCACACGAAGAAATAGTAGCTTCCCCCGCAGTTGAAAAGTTAGCTAAGTATCTACTAAATGAATTAGAAGGAATAAAAGAGACGGCCCTTTCACTAACGGAAAAGTAGAGAGCACAAAATAGGCAACTTTATAAACGAACATTGTTATTATTAAAGTCGTTATTTGTGAGTAGTAGTGTAAATAAAGAGAGCAGTCCAATAACTGCACATCAAGTGTAGGAGATTATGTATAAAGAGCATTACTTTTTAAGCGGCTAATGAAAAATTGCTTGATAGGGACATAGAAACATATATGAGTTGTTCATAGTATGCTGTAAATTATCTGAAGTTTTTGTACCAGAAGCGAATGCTTTGATGATATTGCTGAGGAAAGGTGTATATTTTCATTGATATGTTAATATGCACCTTTTCTATTATATTTGCACTTGAATAGATGCAAGTTAGAAAATGAAATTGAATTTCTATAACGTATACAT
>NZ_JBFTMA010000019.1:0-17910 GCF_056396725.1 Bacillus sp. 05T31 | reverse complement strand
ATCCTATAAGTAAGTGAAACCAACTTATAGGATAGCTCTTTTTTCGTAATTCATCACACGTCGAAAAGCCGAAATCCGGGATCGGATTTCGGTTTTGTTTCTATAAAAGAAACCGTTGTTCCTCCAACATTTCCAAATACAGTTCCTCTCCAAAGAGAAAATCTTAAAAGCATTATTTCTTTAATGCATAATAATTTTCCAAATTGAATTTCGACAGAATGAAAGTTCCTGTTGGCGTTAAAAGTTGTGACATAGATTGTATGACCTGCGGTAATTTCGCTGGCTCAATAGGATGTGATAGTAGGATGTACTGGAATTTTTCATCTATAAATACCTCATGTAACTTGTCATACGCAGCAGAAGTTGTAGGAGCTACCCTATTTGCAAGGGCTGCCGCTTTTTCATTACTTTCTGCTCCGAATAAAGAAACTGCCTGATAACACCCTTTCATTTTTAATAAAGTGGCACCACATCCAGCTCCTATATGAAGAATATTTACTTTATCAGGTGCAAATCGCTCTAAAATCGCTAGTAAATCACAATGAATGTATAAACTTTCACCATAAAATCCCCATTTTTCATACAATTTTATATTATTCGCATGTAAACAAACAGAAAATTTAACACTATCTTCTTTCCATGAGACACTTCCGTAGTGATGAATAAATGTATCTTTACATAAATACAATTTATATCCTTTTTCAAACATTCTTAGTGACAAATCATCATCTTCATAATTCCCCGGTGTAAATCGTTCATCTAATACTCCAACTTCATCTAACACTGATTTTTTTATAAGCATACAGAATCCGATTAATTTCATACGTTCTTCCCATTTATCTTTATCACTTTGATTATATAAAGTTGCAAACTTCTGCATTCCTTCAATATCTTTATAAAAAGTTTGTATAGCAGTATAGTAAGCGGCATTATTAGTTACGGGCCCTACCGCTCCAGCATCCTTACTTTCATATAAACACCGAATTAAGTTGCTTAGCCAATTTTCAGTTACGACCACATCATTATTCAATAATAGAATATTGTCACCTTTTGCCTCTTTAATTCCCTGATTGCATCCCTTTGGAAAACCCATATTCTCCGCATTTTCCACTAGCATAATATCCGATTGTTTTTGTAACCATTCTACAGTACCATCTGTTGACGCGTTGTCCACAACTATTAACTCATACTCTTGTTCCACTGTATAAGTTCTAATACTTTGGATGCATTCTTTTGTATATTGTAATTGGTTATGAGTCAATATAATTATACTTGTGAGCATGAATCAAACTCCTCTCAGCAGCCAAAATGATTATCTAGTATTATTAAATATTATTTTTCCGATAAACTATCAAAATATTTTCTATTATATTCAATGCTTGGATTATTAGGTATGAACTGTGCAGCTTGTTCGTTATGATAAATTGCCTTTTCATATTCTTTTATTCGATCATAACAAATACATAGTTGAATATGTGGCAACCATGTATGACACTCTTCTCGGACAAACGGAGAATCCTTTGGCCTGGGCCCGTCAATTGCTGCATGGTACCAATATATCGCTTTAGAATATTCCCCTTGTTGCAAAAATACACGTCCTAAGTGGCAACAAAGTTCTCCTCTAGGCGTGTCATACGTAAATGATTGCAAACAAGACTGTATAGATTTTTTTAAGTCCCCCAATTCTAAATAACATTCGGCTCTTTTTAAACAAGCTTGAATGTTATCTTCAACCCAACCCTTTTCTTCATCTAAAAACCTAGAATACCCCTTAACAGCCTTATCAAATAATCTGTGATCCTTACATTCATTTGCATAATAGTACACATCGCGGGGGCTAAACTCTTTTCCACTCTCAAGATGTTTTTCATATATTTTCAAATTACGATTAGTATATGCTTTTTCTTTTTTATGACTTACCCCTACGTCACTATTTATAAGATTTCCATACACCTCTAAATATTCATGAACAAATCCATACCATTGAAAATTTTTACTTCTGTTGACTAATCGATATCTCCTTAAAGAATGTGTTGGATTTCCTTCTATATCAAAAGTTAAATAGTATTTCATAGATACTGCATCCGTACTACGATCTAACGTATGTTTTAACTGCAACAATTTCTTTATATCTTCCGTATCTATTATGTCATCTGCGTCTAGCCAAAGAATATATTCTTTTGTAGCTTTAGAAAACGCAAAATTTCGGGCCGCTGAAAAATCTTCAATCCATTGAAAATCATAAACTTTCGCGTCGTACTTCTTCACAATTTCTTTTGTACCATCTGTTGAACCTGTATCTACAATAATAATTTCATCCACAACACTTTTAACCGATTCTAAGCATTTTGATATAGTTTGTTCCTCATCTTTTACAATCATGCATAAACTAATAGTAATGGAGTTTTCCATCATATCCCCCCTATCCTTTTGATGTATATGTTTGGAGAGAAATTTATATTTCTTTTGCTTCAAAATTGAGTTTTCATTTTACAAAAGAAACATAATGAGGCGGTGCAGTGAAATTGGATAGGGGAATTTCACTCGAAGATTGCAAATCAATGAAAAAAACCGAAGCCTGAACAAGACTTCGGTTCTTTATATAGAGAATACATAATTTCGATTCCTTTTTACTCCGCACCTTCCGCGGCCGCAATATCATTCTCTAAGTTTTCTCTTGATAATTCCGCCGCCATAAAATCAGCTGTTTCAGGAAGTGCTAAATGCATATGAGCTTTTTGACAAATTTGGATCGTACAGTTTTCTACAACATAGTCGAAAACATGTCCGCCACCGCTTCTTTCATTATCAATGTAATGTAAGTGGAAACCAGCTACACCAATACCTTGTGCGTAATCTGGTGTCCAAAATCCAGCTAGCGTACCTTCTGTATCTTTAAATGAAAAGATCGGTTGTGATTTCGTCACTTCAACGAGCGGCGTATACGGTTTTTCTTGTCTTGGAACAGTTCTCGTTCTTACTTCACGGAACGTACCATCCATTCGAATCGCATAAAATAAGTTTTTACTTGGCATTAATTCATGTAATAACGCTTCCACTTCTTCACGATTCATCGGATGCTCTACCGTATAACTCATTTCTTTTTCAAAAAACGTTACAGTCGCAAACGGTGTTGTTTCCTCTGGCTCTACTTTTTCTGCGGAGCCGTCTGAACGTAAATGGTAAAAYTCRTTATCAAACGCRATCATTTCACCATCTAATTGATCAAATGTRCCGATGCCRAAATCACCACGTTCYTTCARTTCCTCAAAGYTAATMACACCATCRTATATACCATCTAATAGCGCAAGCATTGTAGATGTTTGATATACTTCATTAYTCRTTTTCGTTCTTTTTGCATCAATATCAATTAATTGCGCAACAGTCATCTCACTCATGCCCCCATCAGTTTAATTGGTTTGGTAATAATTTTTCGCTTAATTTAATGTTGTCACGGTAGTCAATTGGAATATCAATAATGACAGGACCTTCTGCTTCTAACGCTTCTCTCAATACACCTTCTAATTCGTCTGGTGTATTGACACGAAGACCTATTGCTCCGAAACTTTCTGCATATTTCACAAGATCAACATCGCCAAACTCTGTAGCTGATGTTCTACCGTATTTCATCATTTGTTGGAACGCAACCATATCATATGTACCGTCTCTCCAAACGAGATGTACAACCGGTGCATTTAAACGTACCGCTGTTTCTAACTCCATCGAAGAGAATAAGAAACCACCATCACCTGACACTGAAACAACTTTTTTACCCGGCTCAACTAAAGTAGCGGCAATTGCCCAAGGAAGTGCAACACCTAACGTTTGCATACCGTTACTAAATAATAGTCTACGTGGTTCATAAGAACGGAAACATCTTGCCATCCAAATAGAATGGGAACCGATGTCACATGTAACGGTTGTATCGTCACTAATTAAAGAACGAAGTGTACGAATGACTTGAAGTGGATGCGTAACACCTTCTGAAGCACGATTTGGAACTTCTGCTTGCTCTGATAATTTCGCACGTAATCGTTCTAAAACTGCTTCTGATTTCGCATTTAATACAAGCTTCGGTAATTTCTCTGCAATGCTATTTACAGTTAAAGCAATATCACCAATTAATTCACGCTCTGGTTGRTAATCATGRTCGATATCTGCTTGGTGATCATCAAGGTGAATAATTGTTCTATCGCCAAGTTTATTCCAGAATTTCGGATCATACTCAATTGAGTCATAACCAATCGAAATAACAAGGTCTGCTTCTTCTAGTAAAATATCACCTGGTTGGTTACGGAATAATCCAACGCGGCCGAAGAAATGATCTTCTAACTCACGTGAAATCGCGCCAGCTGCTTGATATGTTTCAACAACAGGAAGTTCTGTATCAGCAATTAATTCACGAACCGCTTTCGTTACTTCATTCGTGCTCGCTCTCATACCGAGTAAAATAACTGGTAATTTCGCTGATTTTATTTTTTCTACTACGTATGTAATTTCATGTGTGGGAGCGATTCCAAGTTGTGGCTTAGAAAGCGCACCGATAGACTCTACAGCCGTTTCCGCAGTCATAACGTCTTGCGGAAGACTTACTAAAGTTGCTCCCGGATTTGTAGAAGTCGCACTTCGAAATGCATTACTTAATGCTTCTGGCACATTATCTGGATGCTCTACTTCTACGCTATATTTTGTGATTGGTTCGAATAGTGCAGCATTATCCATAGATTGATGCGTACGTTTTAAGCGATCAGTACGCGGAACTGCACCAGCTAAAGCAACAACGGGATCACTCTCCGCATTCGCAGTAACAAGACCTGTCGCTAAATTTGATGTCCCTGGTCCTGAAGTTACAAGACATACGCCCGGTTTCCCTGTTAATCTACCAATAGCAGCTGCCATAAATGCTGCGTTTTGTTCATGACGACAAACAATTAACTCYGGTCCTCTTTCTTGCAGTACATCAAATACAGAGTCAATCTTCGCTCCTGGAATACCGAAAATATGTGTAACACCTTGTTTAATTAAACAATCAACAACAAGATCTGCTCCTCTTGTTTTTGTTTTCACGTCGTTTGCTTTTACACCTGTACTCAAACTAATCATCCCTTTATTTCATAATGTGTGTAATAAAGATTTTAATTTCACCTGATTAATTAATGTGGTGAAGTATTGTCTATCATTATATTACAAATTCATTATTTTTCCAACGATATGAATTTTACAGTTTTTTGACAACCAAAAGGAAAACCCTTACATTTTTCTACAATAAAAAAGACGCCCCTATACTAGGAGCATCTTCATCATTACGCTTGTTGTTGCGCGTTATATAATTCTTCAAGTGGCTTCATGATGATTTTGTTAACGTCAGTGATAACGATGTTTAAACGTTGCTCAGTTTCCATTAACTTTGTAATTTTTGCATCTTGTTGAATGCGAGCTACAACTTCTTGTGCTTTTTGGTTGTCTTCTTCAGTGATTTCTTGGCCTTGCATCATTTTTTGTTGTAAGCCAAGTTGCATCGTGCGGAACTCTTCGAATAAGTTCTTTGACTCTGCATCTCCTTGTACTGCTGCGTAGCTTGCTTTTAATGTTTGGAAATCTTCGTTTTCAGCGATTGTTTTTTGTAATTCATATGCAACATCATGAATATTTTTTGTCATTTTATTTTTCCTCCTTTAGAAGGCTAGCGCTTTTCGCTCGCACTGCCTTTTAAGTGCATTTACATACGCACCTCTTCTTACCATATCAAACTATGCAAGAGATGTGAAGAATTTTCACTTTTATTTCTATGTACCCATCTCTATTACAGAATTTATGATGCGGGAAAGCCCATGCAGGACTTTAGTCCGTCTTTAGACGTGGGATGAAAGCATCGTTTTTGCATAGCAAAACATGGTATACTTTATTTATAGTCATGCAAAAGACTCTAAAACATTTGRGAACGAATAATCTGTACGGTATGGTCACAGTACCGTAGCCCACGAACCTATACGGTCTGTTGTGGGAGTGGTGATGGCACACCGCAATCTTGCACGTCAGCGATACCAGAAATGGACTTCGCCTTTGGTAGCAAGAATCCCACTGACGTTAGTCAGCTTGCCTCTTTAGGGGTGGGAGTGTCAATTAAGGAACAAGAGTAACAAGCCTTGAATAAATCCAATTGTTCCTCCTAATAACGCCCCTAAATATGTAATCATTTTTAACTCATTTTTTGTAATGGACAATACGAGATCTTCTAGTCTCTCTGTTGAAAATGTAGATACTTCCTGCTGGACAATTTCCGCAAGCTGTAGATTTCCCAATATACTTCCCACATTTTCTGTCCCCCACTTCAAGCCTTTCTCTACTGCGCTAGGGACCACTTTTTCAACGATTGTTTCTCGAACTGGCTCACATACTTGCTGAACAGACTGATTTAAAAATCTACTCACTGTTTCCTCTACTTTAACCGCTGACAATATGGAGTTCACAATCATTTCTTTCTCTACGAACGTTTCTAATTCTTTTACGTCTCTTCCTTTTAACTTTTCCCACTCTTTTTGCAGTACATCTGTTAACAGACGCTCTGTTCCATCTTGTCCTAAAAACTTAATGACTTCCGGCTGCACGCGATCAACTAAACTTACATTCCCTAAAAACATACCAACTAAGTTAAGCAGCGTTCCCCTGGAAGCGAAAAAGTCATCAATCATTTTTGAAAGGCGTTCCTTTCCTTCTTCACTTTCCAAAAAGCTAATTCCTCTTTTTAAAATAAAAGATGCTACATTCGGAATCGCATTCTCTACTTTTTCATGAACAGAATGAGGTAACGCCTGTTCCCATGTATATGTATAGTACTCTGCTAAAAATGCATGAATTTTTTCTGTAATAACATGYTCGATTTTCCCGRTCGCCTCTTCTTCTACATGTTCTAAATTCCATTTTTCTAACATATCCCGTAACGACTGTTCATTTGTAATTACTTTATCAACTTCCACYTGTGTCCAGCGAATTAAACTGGTTTGAAAMTCTTTATTTGTTAGTTTTTTTCCGATTCCTTCTGGTGTTAACAAATGGTCTACAACCATTTTACCTAATTGAACAGCAAGCTCATCGCGGCGCTTCGGAATTAACCCTGGCGTAAATGGAACCTGAAACTTCCCAATATAAATCGGACGATGAGGACGAAATAACATTTTTATCGCTAAATGATTTGTGTATCCTCCAATAATTGCCCCGAGCCCTGTCGTCATTAACATATTTAACCATATATTCATCACAATCAACCTTTCACTTCTCCAAAACTATAGCATATCATCATACGGACAAAAGTATAATGGTATAAAAACGTATTTGCAATATATAGCTTCGCCTATAATGCAAACATCTTATTACTAAAGGAGTGATTTCGTTGGTTCTTGGTCTTTTAACTTCCGGGCTCCATCACGAGCAAACGTATTACACCGAAATCGCTAAGCGAGCTCGTCTTTATCATAACGTCGTTGCCCAATTCACACCGTTTAGCATTGATTCAAAGACAGATCTTGTTTCTGGTCTTATTTACGATACAGATACAGGAAATTGGATAGATCAAACCTTTCCCATTCCTTCATATATATATGATCGTTGTCATTTCAAAGAGGATGAGGAATTCCAACAAGCAAATGCGATTATTCATTCATTACACAAACGTTCTTCCACTACTTTTTTAAACAACACACTTATTAACCCAAGCGATTTACACAATCTTTTTCTTACTAATAAACGTCTTTCCCCTTACGTACCAAAAATAATAAAAGGAACAGTACAAGGAATTTTTAAATTACTACTAGAAACAAGAGATATTATTATAAGACCAATCAATATACACTCCAATGAAAATTTATATCGGGCCACTTACAAAAATAAAACATTTCATATCGATACAATAAATGAACAACATCATACTTCTACTCAATTCAAACGAACAGATAAATTTATATCATGGTGCAAATCGAACATACACTCATTCCGTTATATGATTCATCCAATGTTACAACCTCCAAATCAACTATCATATCCGATTCATATTCGAACCATTATGCAAAAAAATAAAGAACAGAATTGGAAAGTGCTCGGTCAATTTATACAAAAATCTTCATTCCCAGCACAATTTTTACTTTCAGCAACAGAACGTTCTATGTTACATCCATTTTCTAAAATTAAATATTTACTTTCTCCAACTGGCGTTCAATTATTAAAAGATGCTTTACATGATGTTGTAAATGAAGTGTTTAAAACACTCGATCAGTCCTATTCTTCATTATTTGAACTAGAGCTTTCTACCATTATGGATCAAAAAGGTGCCATTTGGCTTATGTACGTCAATACGATGCCATCTTACGATGTTTATACTAGGTACAACGACGAACTGGCTGAACAAATTTTTCATGGTCCATTAAAGTTTAGCCGATTTACACCATAACGAAAGGAGGAAATCCCCGTTGAAAGAGCACATATATACATTAAGTATTTCAGATGAGCATCCAAATAGTATTACTTTACCTTACGTTTTTTCTATTACACCACCAATTACATCCTTTTTCTTTGGCTTACGTTATATTACATGTGAGAATATTAAAATTCATTATTCATTCACGCGAGAAATTATTATTGGCGAACAGATTGCAGCCGATCTTTTACTACCGCATTCAGCAACAATCCATGCCTTCTTACACAATCAAACCATTGTTTTCGGCCCATTAATCGGGATTTTCACAACTGGCTTTAACGATGATTCTAATTCTCCTTTAGGAAGTCGTTCCATCTCTCTCAGTGAGTTATTAACACCACCATTCACATTGCAGCCATTTGTATTTGTCTTTGGCATTCAACATATAAACTGGGAAGAGGAAACAATTGAAGGGTACTTCTTTCAAGAAGGAAAATGGGTAAAAAACAAAGTCCCTTTACCAAATGTCATTTACGACCGATTACCAAATCGGCAAGCAGAAAATTACAAACCTATCGTAAGAGCAAAAAAACGTTTAGAAAGCGACTATGCGATTCCGTGGTTTAATCCGGGATTTTTCAATAAATGGGAAGTGCATCAACTTTTAATGAAAGAAGATTCAATTAAAACATTCTTACCAAATACAGAAGTATTTCAACATTTCGAACAAGTAGAACGCTTTCTTGGCACGTATAAATCTGTTTACATGAAACCGATACACGGTAGCTTCGGGAGAAACATTCATCAAATATTTTACTCTCAAACAGAGAATTGCTACTACTGTCGTTATCGCGAAAATGAAGAAAATAAACTAAGAAAGTACCAATCATTAGAAACGCTTCTGAACCATGTGTTAAAAGGACATGATTTAAAAAAATTTATCGTACAACAAGGTATTTCCTTACTTCGCTTCGATGGGCAACCCGTCGATTTTCGCATTCATACAAATAAAAACCATTTTGGTAATTGGGTAGTCAGTGCAATCGTCGCAAAAATCGCCGGCAAAGGTAGCTTAACAACTCATGTAAATAGCGGCGGTGATACGAAATTACTTCAGGAACTATTTCCTGATTCAACAAAGCAAGTTCAAATTGAAAATAAACTAAAACAAACAGCCTTACAAATCAGTTATGCACTTGATGGCCAAGTAACCGGGAACATTGGAGAAATTGGTTTTGACATTGGTTTAGACACCACGGAAAACCCGTGGCTATTTGAAGCAAATTCTAAACCGGGGCGAACTGTATTCCAAGATGAAAAGTTAAAAGAACAAAGTGAACTTACGCGCCAATTATTTTATGAATATGCCATCTATTTAACTGAACACTCTTTGCGCGACACGAAAGAAAAAATGTCACAAATAAAATCAGATCCTTCGTCACATACCGAAAACATCCCTTCCCCTATGATTAACTCACAAATACAAAAACAAAAACTTCCACCTCCTTCATAAGGTGGAAGTTTTTTATTTAAACGAGCTTCACTACAACTTCTGTTTCCACATTACATACTCCGCAATAAAAAACATGATTGCAATACTCCTGTGAATTATTATGTGTTAAACCGTCTACTGCACTTAATAATTCTTGATCCATATATGCACTGTAATCGTCTATGTAATCTACAGTTTTCCCATAATCTTGGAGTATACCTTGGCAATTTTGACAAGAATATGTTTGTGATTCTAGCGCGTTGCAAAGCGGGCAAATTCCCATCATGATTCCTCCATACGTTATCGTTTAAAAACAATTAAAAAGCCCTTTTTTTAGATTGAAGAGAGCATCTAGCCGTGCATAGACGCGGTCAGTTCCTTTTTCTGCCCCATCCTGGGTTAAAACAGAACTATGCAGTTGTTGCCGTTTAATTTTCATTTTACTAAGCTTTAATTTTTCTCACTTTAATTACATTTTCATTTAAAAGCCTCTTTTTTAGATTAAAGAGAGCATCTAGCCGTGCATAGACGCGGTCAGTTCCTTTTTCTGCCCYRYCCTGGKTTAAAACAGAACTATGYAGTTGCTCCCGATTTAATTTTCATTTTACTAAACTGGAATTTGTCTCACTTTAATAAATCATAAGTTAAGTAAACCAAGCTGGTTATACAAAGAAAAAAACGTATATGATTTCGCTCTTAGTTTAGCCTTCTTTCTTAAAAATACAACGATTACTCTTATTTCATAATTTACGAAATGACGAAATATTTTTTACAAAATTTACAAATTATTATTTTGTATATCTTTCTAGGTAACATCCATAATATGAGTACAAACTTAATTACCGATGGATTAGCGCCAAACGGGGCGATAATCTGGTTCAAATCCAGCTAGTCCAACCAAAAAATTTTTATAACTCTAAGGAGGATATATTCCTATGGCAAACCAAAATTCTTCAAATCAATTAGTAGTACCAGGTGCAACAGCAGCAATCGATCAAATGAAGTACGAAATCGCTCAAGAATTTGGTGTACAATTAGGAGCAGATTCTACGGCTCGCGCTAACGGTTCTGTTGGTGGAGAAATTACAAAACGTTTAGTTGCAATGGCTGAGCAAAGYCTTGGCGGATTCCAAAAATAAATATATATGGCAAAAAGGTCTCAGGGCATATGCCCTGAGACCTTCCTTAATTTACTGCAACATTTGTAAAAACTTCTTCGTTCGTTCTTCTTTTGGATTTGTAAATACATCTTCCGGTGTACCTTGTTCGACAACGACACCGCCATCCATGAAAATAACACGGTTCGCAATTTGATGAGCAAAGCGCATTTCATGCGTTACAATGACCATCGTCATTCCTTCTTTAGCAAGTTCTTTCATAACCTTTAAAACTTCTTGAACTAGCTCAGGATCAAGTGCTGACGTTGGCTCATCAAATAGTAAAACTTCCGGCTCCATCGCAAGCGCACGAGCGATTCCAACGCGCTGTTGTTGTCCACCTGATAATTGGAACGGATATAAGTCTACTTTATCCGCAAGACCAACTTTTTCAAGGAAATAGTTTGCTTTTTTCTTCGCTTCTTCTTTCCCCATCTTTTTCACTGTAACGAGCCCTTCCATTACATTGTGAATTGCTGTTAAATGAGGAAATAGATTATGGTGTTGGAATACCATACCTGTTTGCGTACGAAGATTTACAATATCTTTCTTCGATACTTTTTGAGAGAAATCGAGCTCTTTATTGCCGATGCGAATGTTACCAGCGTTCGGCGTTTCTAACACGTTGAGACAACGTAAGAATGTCGTTTTACCAGATCCAGATGGCCCGATAATAACAACCACTTCGCCCTTCTCAACTGATAAGTCTATATGTTTTAATACGGTATTATCTCCGAAACTTTTTTGTAAATGTTGAATTGAAATCATAAAAACAAAAACTCCTTTTATGAAAGGGTTATTTTAGAGTATAACGTTCTGAACGTTTTTCTAATATTTGTTGCACGATAGATAATAAGAAGCAAATTACCCAATAAATTAGACCTGCTTCAAAATAAACAATTAAAAACTCATAGTTCATTGCCGCAATTTCCTGCGCTTTTCGGAACATTTCTGTTACTAAAATTAACGACGCTAATGACGTATCCTTCACTAAACTAATAAATGTATTCGAAAGCGGCGGAATTGATACGCGTGTTGCTTGTGGTAAAATAACACGTTTTAATGCTTGCGGGTATGTCATCCCAATTGTGTAAGCTGCTTCCCACTGTCCTTTCGGGATTGAAAGGATAGAAGCACGAATAATTTCAGATGCATATGCACCTACATTTAATGAAAATCCAATAACTGCTGCTGTATATGGCTCAACTTCAATATTAAGAGTTGGAAGACCATAGAAAATAATAAATAACTGTACAAGAAGTGGCGTTCCGCGAATGATAGATACATAGATACGAGCAATCCATTGTAAAATACGACTACCTGAAATACGTGCGAGCGCTGTTAACGTCGCAAGTATAATACCGATAATAAATGTAATAAGCGTTAACGGAATTGTCGTAAAGACAGCTTCCTTCAGCATAGGCGCGAAGGAAGTCTGCATAATATCTATCCAAGTAGACAATCGATCTGACATCAATGCGCTACTTAGATACATTTTCACCGAACCATTTTTTCGTTATTTTATCGTACGTACCATCTTTTTTCATATCTTCTAACGCTTTATTTACTTCTTGGACAAGTTTGTCGCTACCTTTACGGAATAAGAATCCACTTTGTGACGCTTCTTTTTCTGTATCTACAATTTTAATTTTTGCATCTTTTTTCGTTTCTAAATAGTTTAACACTGATAATTTATCATTGATTGTGAAATCAACGCGGCCAGAACTTAATAATTCTGCTGCTTGGCTAAATCCTTCTACACCTGTGATTTCCGCACCATTTTTCTTAGCAATATCTGCGTAGTTACTTGTTAAAGATTGTGCTGCTTTTAATCCTTTTACGTCAGCAAATGTAGCAGGTTTATCTTTATCTTTCGCAATAACTAATGCTGCTGAAGAAGAAATATATGGACTAGAGAAGTCATATTTTTTTTGGCGATCTTCACGAATACCAACTTCGTTCGCAACCATGTCGAAACGTTTTGCATCTATTCCTGCAAGTAAGCTATCCCATTGTGTTTCTTTAAATACAGGCTTTACACCTAAACGTTTTGCAACTTCTTCTGCTAATTCAACGTCAAACCCAGTTAATTTATCGTTTGTATCGTGGAACGTAAATGGTGGATATGTACCTTCTGTACCAATTACAAGCTCACCGCTTTGTTTTATCTTCTGTAATGCATCTTGATTAGCTGTATCTTTTTTCTCTTCTTTACCGCAGCCCGCTACAATCCCAATCGCTAATGTAGTTACTGCAAGCACTGAAAATAATTTTTTCATGATAGTAGTCCTCCAAGTATTCTGATAGGAATTTAAAAACTATATTGATTGTATGCAATTTCGAACAATTTTTCAATGAAAATGTTCTTATTTAGTTTAACCTTTTTCTTCATAATCAAACAAAATGGAAAAATAGCGCTACATACAAAAAATAAGTAACATTTTTTAATATAGCATTTATAAAGAAAAAGGTAAAACAATACCTACTTATTTATAAGTTTTTCAGCCGGTGAAATATATTAACTTCTAAGCGGACAATCCGATCAAAAAAGAACTTGCGAAAATCGCAAGTTCTTCTAAAAATTAAGCACTCTGGTTTCCTTCCATTTGCGTTTTATACATATCRTAATAACGCCCGCGCTTTTTCATTAATTCAYCATGGGAACCTTTTTCCAAAATCGTTCCTCTATCAAGCACAATAATTTGATCAGCGCTCTTAATTGTTGAAAGACGATGAGCGATAATAAACGTCGTTCGTCCTTTYTTCACAACTTCTAGCGCTTGTTGAATCATCGCTTCTGTTTCTGTATCAATACTGGAAGTCGCTTCATCTAAAATTAAAATAGCAGGATCAAAAGCAAGTGCCCTAGCAAACGATATAAGCTGACGTTCTCCGGTTGAAAGTGTACTTCCTTTCTCCGTAATTTTTTCATCTATATTGTTCGCAAACCTTTCCGCACCAACATCACGTAACGCCTTTACGATGCGATCTTTTGAAATTTTTTCATTTTCTAAGCTTACATTGGATGCCACTGTCCCGCTAAATAAAAACGGATCTTGCAATACAATTCCCATATGTTCACGGGTTGCTTGTTTCGGCATCTCTGTTACATCGTGACCATCAATCGTAAGCTTCCCTTTTTGAAATTCATAAAACTGAAAGAGCACATTCATAATGGAACTTTTTCCTGATCCAGTATGACCGACAAGTGCCACTGTCTCCCCTTGTTTCGCTTCAAAAGAAATATTTTTTAATACTTCATCTTTTCCATTRTAAGAAAAYGARACATTATCGAATTTCACATTTCCGGTTAAGCGAGGCATACKTTCTTCTTCTACTGCCTCTCCCTTTTCCTCTAGCAATTCAAAGACGCGCTCTGATGCAACACGCGATTGCTCTAAGTTAGCAAGTTGGTTCACCATGTTCGTAATTGGCGAGAACAATCTCGTTAAATAATCGACGAAAGCATACAGTATCCCTAGAGAAAGGAGGCCAGAAGCACTTAATGAAGCACCACCGAAATACCAAATTACACCTGTAAAAGCGATGTTTCTTAATACAGACACTAAATTATGCGAAGTTGCTGCATTTAAATTTAAAATTTTATTTTGATATTTAAAATAATCACCATTTAACTCTTCAAATTCCTTCTTCGTTTCATGTTCTTGACGAAATGCTTGAATAATTGGCATCCCTTGAATTGATTCATTCACTGTTCCGTTAATATCCGATAAACGCGAACGCATTTTATGATTGTATACAGACGCATACTTTCTATACATAATCGCCCAAACAATTAAAATTGGGATGATGAGTAAGCATAGTGCCGCCAGTTTTACATCAAGTAAAAATAGCGCAGCGAAAATCCCGATAATATAGATGATACTAGAGACGAATGTCGCAAGCACTGTTACATATAAATCACGAATCGCTTCTGTATCATTCGTTACACGCGATACAATTTTCCCTGCTGGTAAATGGTCAAAATAACGAATTGGCAACGTTTGAATATGGGAAAAGACGTCTTCCCTCATAATTTGAATAATTTTGTTTGCCGCCTTCTGTAAGAAGAACTGCTTTCCGTACGCAAATAATGATACGACTATTAATAAAGCGAAATATCCACCGCCAAGTAGTAATAACCTATTTATTTCTGGTTTATAAAACGCAAATACTTCTTCTTTCGTTAAGGCTTTCGATTTATACACTTGCACTGCCTTACCACTTTGTACTGTAAGCACATCACCCTTAACAGAACGAGTTCCTTCAAGCGTTATTTTATTCGGTACAAAATAGTACTGAAAACCAACTTGAATCACTCGGACTTCTTTCCCTTTTTGCTCACCTTGTTCAAAGCGATCACTTCGCTTATAAAAGGCGCCATTATATGAAACAGCATCCTCACTCTTTTCTGTTTCATACCAGGGTCTCTCTATTCCAACGATATGCTCATCAATCATCGTTTTTGCGACGAAAGGACCCGCGAGTTCTGCAATAACGAAAACAAATAGCATCGCCATCGCTGCAAAAATCGGCCCTTTTACTTTCATCGCGTATTGAAACAATCGTTTTGAAACACTCATATTTTCACCCCACTATCCGTACTTTCACTTTCACCTTGTTGTCTTTCGAACTGCTCTGCATACCAGCCCCCATTTCGAACGAGCGCTTCATGCGAACCTTCTTCAATAACCTCACCGTTATCCATAACGAGAATCCAATCAGCATGCTGCACTGCTGACAAACGATGCGTTGTTATAATCGTCGTCTTCCCGCTTCTTTCTGTTCGTATGTTTTCAATAATTGCCGCTTCAGTACGAGCATCAACAGCTGATAAAGAATCGTCCAAAATTAAAATTTCCGGATTTTGAATAACAGCCCTTGCAATTGAAATCCTTTGCTTTTGCCCACCTGATAAAGAAACACCTTTCTCTCCAACGAGCGTTTCTAAACCTTCCGGTAAAAACTCTAAATCTTTTTTAAACGCAGCTATTTCAATCGCTTTTTCAAGCTCTTCTTCAGTCGCTTCTCTATTTCCAAATAAAATATTTTCCTTCGCTGTTTTTGAAAATAAAATGTGTTCCTGCGGTACATACCCAATCCAGCCAAGTACGTTATCATTCGTAATTTTATCTAGCTTCACATCAGAAACYGCAATATCCCCTTCTCCAAGTGGATATTGACGAAGAARCTGACGAACGAGCGTCGTTTTCCCGCTTCCTGTTTTCCCAACAACTCCAAGTGTCTCTCCTTGTTTTAATGAGAACGAAACATTTTTTAAATTTGTTTCAATTGATGAAGGATATGAAAAAGTAACGTTATCAAACTGAATGTAATCTGGCTCTTGTACAACCTTTGGATCTTTCGGACTCTTTACATCTGGTTCATAAGCTAATGTTTCATTTACACGGTCGAGCGACGCATTTCCTCTTTGCATAACATTAATCAATTCACCAATTGCAAACATCGGCCAAATCATCATCCCTAAATAGACGTTAAAAGAAACGAGCTCRCCAAGTGTCACCTTTGATTGGAATACGAGATATGCACCGTACACTAAACCAATTAAATAGCTAAGACCGACGAGCATTTTTACAGTTGGCTGGAATAATGCATCGATTCTTGCTACTCTCATATTTTTCTCGTATACGTCATCTCCTAAATGATGAAACCTTCCTTGATCAGCACTCTCCTGTACATACGCACGAATAACGCGTACACCCGCAATTGATTCAAGTACTTTATCGTTCATATCCCCGAACGCATCTTGCGCGACTGTAAATCTTTCATGCAATTTCTTTCCGTATCTATTCATCGCATACGCCATAATCGGAAGCGGTATAAGCGCAGCAAATGTTAACTGCCAACTAATTGAAAAGCCCATCATACAAACGATTGTAAGCATATATAGACTAGAATCAACGAGCGTTAATATACCAAAACCAGCTGTCATGGAGATTGCTTTTAAATCATTTGTCGCTCTCGCCATTAAATCGCCAGTACGATTTTTTTGATAAAACGTCGGTGTCATCTTAAGTAARTGCCCCATAAATTTTGAACGCATCGTTTTCTCAAGTACGAACGCACCGCCAAATAGTTGGTGCTGCCAAATGAAAGTAAGTACATACCCACCAATCGTTACCCCAAGTAAAATAAGAATATATTGCATAATCGCCTCATTCGTTAAGGCTCCCGTTTTAATATTATCAATTGTAATTCCTAACACTTTCGGTGGAATTACCTCTATCACGTTTACAATTAAAAGTACCCCAATTGCAATACTATACCTTTTCCAATGCTCTCTAAAAAACCAGCTTAACTTTAGTAATACTGAAAACAATATAACCTCTCCTTTCTCTTTCTCGTTTGATTCACATTTCTTTAYCCGCTATCCAAACCCATCACATTTACATTTCGTAAGCCATACAATTTCATCACATTTTTCCACCTTCCAAATTCTGATTTTTTATAGTAACAAGGAAAATAAAGTGAAACTTTAATCAGTGGGGGTTTTGTTCATTCCCCACTGATTATTAGCCTTCACCAATCGGGCGTTTACGGGCAGCCCGACTCCCATCCCAACTTCTTTGCTCCAGCTGAATTTTGAGGCGGGAGTCTTACTGCCCGCAAATAGCGGGATAAACAAAAAAAAGCATACCGCCGCTTGACGATATGCAATAGAATGCATAAAAGCGTACGTTACGATATACGCAACGTACGCTTCTCATAAGACAAAAAGGTCCTATATATCCGCACGGGTTGCGTAATGATATGAATGTTTTCCGCCATTTAACAGAGCTAAGCCCATTACATTTACGATTACAATCATTACGCACACCCCCTTCATTTAT
>NZ_JBFTMA010000018.1:0-18035 GCF_056396725.1 Bacillus sp. 05T31 | reverse complement strand
GTTCTGTCTTTTAATAGTAAGAGATCCTTTTCATATATCGTTCATAATTGTAGCGAACTATGAAATCGTTCTTTACTTCCAATCATAATGCCCCTCTTATTTATTAAACATTATTCATCTTCATTCTTTTTACATTTAACTAYTTGACTCACACTCTTAATATGATAAWTAATYAYRTAAATAACTTCATCACMRTTTACTAGYGTAATACATTCWTCATGYACTTCACTTAATAAACCTTCTACACACTCTGGTCCACCGCGATTAATCTTTATCCACTTATACTTCAGGTCTTTTAATACATCAAAAAAAGTATCTTCATCAGAATAGAAACATGAACCATAGTAATCGTCACATTTTGTTTCTTTCACTTTCTTGACTAGACTCTTCACATGTTTCAGCTGATAATACACTACTTCTCCATGAGGTAATTGTAGTGTAAGGTAATCTTTTCCTAACGATAACAGTACACCTACTCGACTTTCTGGTCCGCGCAGATTTACTTTTACATTCTCACCGACTAAACCTTTAATTTGATCACAGCATAATACGCTCTCCAAGTTCGTATCCTCCTTCCTTATTATCTTCCTCTACTTGATTGTCTTTGTGCACGAGTTCGACCTGAATTATTGCTTTCACTGTTACTTTCTTCGCTCTCTCCGCACACTACTGGGCTATAACTAACACTCTTAATATGAGTTATTGAGATTAATATAACTTCTTCTTTTACAATTAATGTCACATAATCACAAGAAACATCTTGTAAAATACCTTCAATTTTTTCTGGGCCACCCCGATTAATTTTCACCCAGCGATATTTGAAGCTTTGAAGTAGCTTTTCAAAGTCATCTTCATATTCTAACCATCCATAATCATCTGCTTCACAATCTTTCGTATTTTTTGTAACACTTTTTAGATGGCGAAGCTGATAGTAAGAAAGCTCTCCTTTTTCACTCTTTAATACAAAGTAATCCGAACATACTGCGACTATTATTCCTTTTTGAGATTCTGGACCACCTCTGTTTACTCTCACGTAAGATCCAATTAAGTCTTTCAAAAAATCACAATGAAATAAACTCACGAGAAAACCCCTTCCATTAATTTATAAGCTTTTGCACTGATAGTATATGTATCTGTACAGGTTATGTTCGCTATGTTTGTCCCCGCTATGAAAAAATATGCTTTTAACTAATAATACTAATCCCCATAAAATCTTCTTTCCCTTAAAGTAACTCTAGGATTTCGGATGACTTTTTCATCCCTTAATATAAAAAGCCCCCGTATTAAGATACATTTCTGCATATCTTAATACGGGGGCTTTTTATAAATTTAATCTTCGTCTTTAACATCCATATCTTCTGGAATTGGTTCATTTAATATTTCTTCCACTAACTGCTTATATTTCTCCATTTGTTCTAAATGTGTATTAAACTGTTCCTTATTTATTAAATATTGCTCTCCATCAAACAATGCACGAACTTTCTTTTGCTGAATTAAGTCTTCAACATACGATTTTGGTAATTTCAAATACTCCGCAGCCTCTTCTATCGTTATATACAATGTGTTCATTCCTTTATTATTTTTTCATATACATAATGTATCTTACTTTATTTTTGTAAACAAATAAAAAAGATTTTGTAAATACAAATTAAAAAGCAGGTAGATGCATTCCATATATTGTATAATAGTATAGTAAGTATTTTTTTAAATATAGAATGGTATTACCCATTTACACAAAGGAGAGTTAACATATGGCTACTCGTCACATCATTACAATGTTAGAAAAAACATTACGAGTTGAAACAGAAAACACAATTTCTCATCTATCTAAGTCTTTATCCGATCGTATTCTTTCACAAAGTGCAGCAGTACATGAAAATAATTGTTATCATACGATTGGTGAATGGTACAAAAATCATTTCTTATTCCAACAAGATGATTTCCTTTGGGCTAAATACGTTTTCTATGATGCATATTGTGAAGCTATAAAAAAACAAGGCAATCTTACAAAACGCGTTCGTCAAATATTAGAATCATTAGCTCGACAACATGGAAAACAATATATTGTTTCTATACAAAATATTCCATTTCCTAATGAACAGRMAAAAGGGACSGCATAATTTAATAATGGTCCGCACAAACCAACTATAGATTCATTGTTTCCTAGAAAGATTTACAAATAAAATGTTCAAGTCTTTGTRTTCCCTTTTTATAGAAATACATTCATATGACATGAACTAATGAAAACGGTGTCATGAAAATGATTGAAAATATAGTAAACAGGAAAAACCCCATTTGTATCTCTCGTCCATAGAAATAGAGATGTAAATGGGGGTATACTTGTTCCTTTATTATTTCATCATCTGCTTAATCAATTCTCGATTTCTCTTCTTAAATACTTCATTATGGGAAGAAACCATTCCGTACTCACTTGCATCTGGTTGAATGAATTGTTTCGCTTTATTCACAGCATTTCCAGCATCTTGGAATGCTCCTGCAATTAAATGTAATTTTCCGTCATGCTTTAAAATATCTCCAGCGGCATATAATCCGTCTACCGAGGACTCACTATTTGCATTCCCTGCAATATAATAATTATCAACAATAGCAACATCTAGCTCACTATTTTCTAATAATGTTATATCGCGTTCATATCCATGATTAATAATAACTTCATCGATAGATAAATGAGAAACTTCTCCAGTTTCATGATTTGTTAATTCTACATATTCAATCGCTTCATGGTTATCACCAGCAATTAATTTTGTAATCGATGTATTAAAGAAACATTCTGCTGAACTGTTCATAAGTTGTTTTACTTGTGCTTCATGACCAGATAATTCTTCTTTTCTATATGTTAAATAAACTTTTTTCGCAATTGGTTCTAATTCGTTCGCCCAATCAATTGCSGAGTTCCCTCCGCCTGAAATAATTACCGTTTTATCTTTGAAACGTTTTAACGATTTAACTGTATAATTTAAATTTGAGACTTCGAATCTCTCAGCACCTTCAATTGATAACTTTTGTGGATTCAATATACCACTCCCAGTTGCGACAATCACTGTTTTTGAAAAATGTTCTTCCCCAGAGCTTGTTTTCAACGTAAAAATGCCATCCTGATTACGAATAATTGATTCTATTTTTGTATTCAATACAACTTCAGGCTGAAATGTTAATCCTTGTTGTACAAGTTGCTCAATTAATTTCTCACCAGTAACCGGTAATAATCCGCCAATATCCCAAATCATTTTCTCCGGATAAACATGTATTTTTCCACCTAACTGTGGTTGAAATTCTATTATTTTCGTTTTCATCTCTCTTAGTCCACTATAAAAAGCTGAATAAAGCCCTGCAGGTCCTCCGCCTATCACAGTTACATCAAACAATTCTTCTTGATTCATTCGTGTCACTCCTCAGCTACTAATAATTGATTATCATTCTCAATAAAATATAACTTGTTTTTATAAATTTTACAATCAAAATCACTATTGACAATACACCTATATAAAATTATAGTATTTAAAGAATCAATAGTGATAATCATTATCAATTTGTTAATTATTAGCAACTGTGAGATTACATCTTCTTCTATTACTATGGTGAATACTATATGGTAAAATCTCAAGTTCAAGATTGTTAATAAGACTTTTGTATTACCACTAACTTTTCAAAAGATCAAAGCTAAACAATTTATTGTATATCACATATCATCTATCTAAAGGAGAAAGACGATGAAAAAATTATTTATTTCACTAACAGTTCTGTTCGTCCTTGTTATGAGTGCTTGTAGCAACGGTTCAACAGACAAGAAGAACGACGCAAAAGGTAAGAAATCAGAAACAATTACATACCAATCTGAAAATGGTAAAGTAGAAGTTCCAGCAAATCCACAACGTGTTGTTGTCCTATCATCATTCGCTGGTAACGTAATGTCATTAGGTGTAAATCTTGTTGGGGTAGATTCATGGTCTAAACAAAACCCACGTTTCGATAGCAAACTGAAAAATGTCGCTGAAGTATCAGATGAAAATGTTGAAAAGATTGCAGAATTAAATCCAGATTTAATCATTGGTTTATCAAATATTAAAAATGTTGATAAGTTAAAGAAAATCGCTCCTACTGTAACATACACTTACGGAAAAGTTGATTACTTAACACAACACTTAGAAATCGGTAAATTATTAAATAAAGAAAAAGAAGCAAAAACTTGGGTTGATGATTTCAAGAAACGCGCACAAACAGCTGGAAAAGACATTAAAGCGAAGATTGGTGAAGATGCAACCGTTTCTGTTGTTGAAAACTTCAACAAACAGCTTTACGTATACGGCGAAAACTGGGGCCGCGGAACAGAAATTCTTTACCAAGAAATGAAATTAAAAATGCCTGAAAAAGTAAAAGAAAAAGCTTTAAAAGAAGGATACTACGCATTATCTACTGAGGTATTACCTGAGTTTGCTGGTGATTACTTAATCGTAAGTAAAAACAAAGATACTGATAACTCATTCCAAGAGACAGAATCATATAAAAACATTCCRGCAGTAAAAAATAATCGTGTATATGAAGCAAACATGATGGAATTCTATTTCAATGATCCACTTACATTAGATTTCCAACTAGACTTCTTCAAGAAGAGCTTTCTTGGTCAATAATACAAACATGAGGAATTCTTAATTTAAGAATTCCTCTTCCTTTATTCTATGAAAAGAAAAGATGTGAAACGAATGAAAAAAGAGCAAGACAACCTACGTTCCAACGCTTTTACATACAAATTAATTTTGAGTATCATTGCATTCTTTCTTATTTTTATGTTTGCAATGGTGTTAGGCGCTGCAGATACTTCTATAAAAGACGTATGGTTAGCACTTACTTCCTCTGCTAAAGGAGATAAGCTATCCATCCTTCGTGAAATACGTTTACCACGTGAAGTTGCTGCTATTTTTGTAGGAGCTGGACTCGCTGTTTCTGGTGCAATTATGCAAGGATTAACGCGAAACCCACTTGCCGATCCTGGATTACTTGGCCTAACTGGTGGCGCAAATGCTGCACTTGCACTAACACTTGCCTTCAATCCTTCTATAAGCTACCTTTACTTAACACTAGCTTGCTTTATCGGTGCTGCAATTGGCGCTATTATGGTATTTGGAATTGGCATGGTGAAAAAGGGCGGACTTTCYCCTCTTCGAATTGTATTAGCTGGTGCTGCTGTTTCAGCATTTCTACTTGCAATCTCAGAAGGTGTTGGCATTTACTTTAAAATTTCACAAGATGTATCAATGTGGACGGCTGGGGGCGTAATTGGAACGAGTTGGAGCCAATTAAAAATTATTATTCCGGTTATTTCAATAAGTATATTTATCGCTATCTTACTTGCAAAGAAATTAACAGTTCTTAGTTTCAGTGAAGAAGTTGCCGTTGGACTCGGTCAAAAAATTATCGTCATTAAAACGATTTTATTTATCATTATCATCTTGCTTGCAGGTGCTTCTGTAGCGCTTGTCGGAAACATGGCATTTATCGGCCTTATGGTACCTCATATGGTTCGTCCAATCGTTGGGCCAGACTACCGTTTTGTTATACCGATGTCAGCGATCGCTGGTGCTTCCTTTATGCTGCTCGCAGATACAATCGGACGTACAATTAACGCTCCGTATGAAACACCAGTTGCTGCAATCGTCGCAATTGTAGGATTACCATTCTTCCTATTYATTGTWCGTAAAGGAGGAAGAACTTTCTCATGATGCAATCTATTMTAAAGAAACAACGCCTTATCATACTTGCATTACTCATACTTACCATCACAACAATTGTAATTGGAATGGGAMTCGGTTCTGCCGCTCTCTCCTATGACAGATTAATCCCAACACTTATGGGACAAGGTTCATTTAAAGAAGAATTCGTTTTATATTCTTTAAGGCTACCTAGAATCGTCATTACATTATTAGCTGGTATGGCACTCGCTTTATCAGGTGCTGTATTACAAGGTATTACCCGAAATGATTTAGCTGAACCTGGTATTCTCGGCATTAACGCTGGTGCTGGTGTTGCAGTTGCTTTTTTCTTTCTATACTTCCCGATAGACGTAGGTTCATTCCTTTACCTACTACCAGTCGTTGGATTTATCGGTGCGTTTCTAACAGCTGTTCTAATTTACGTATTTTCATATAGCAAATCCACAGGCCTTCAGCCAATAAGATTAACATTAACCGGCATCGGTTTTTCATTTGCACTATCTGGCGCGATGATTGTACTTATTTCATCTGCAGATCGTATGAAAGTAGACTTTATCGCTAAATGGATTGCCGGAAACATTTGGGGAGATGACTGGACATTTGTTTTAGCAATGCTTCCTTGGCTAATCGTATTAATCCCATTTGTCTTCTATAAAGCAAATCGATTAAATATACTAGCATTAAACGAACCAGTAGCAATCGGTGTTGGAATTGAAATTGAAAAAGAACGAAGATACTTATTAATCGCAGCCGTTGCACTTGCTGCCGCTGCTGTTTCCGTAACAGGAGGCATTAGCTTTATCGGACTTATGGCTCCTCACATCGCCAAATCTTTAGTAGGTCCAAGGCATCAAATATTCATCCCTATCGCCGTTTTAATCGGCGGATGGTTATTACTACTAGCGGATACAATTGGACGAAATATCGTCGAACCTAGCGGTATTCCAGCTGGTATTGTCGTTGCTTTAATTGGTGCACCTTACTTTATGTATTTGTTATTGAAGAAGGCATAGAGAAACACCCTCAAGATTTTTTTCTTGAGGGTGTTTTCATTTCATTCTACTGCTGCCCATACCCTTCAAACTTCTTCGCCAAATTCTCCATCTCGTCTTCTGGCAGTAATTTCGGTTCTCCGACACTTTTCGTTTGATAATAAATTTGAGCACAAAACTCTATTTCTTCTGCAATAGTAAACGCCATTTTTATATTATTCGCTCCGGCCATTAAACCATGGTTCGCGAGTAAAACTGCACGGCGATCAATCATGCCCTCAAAAGCAGCCTCTGCTAATTGCTCCGTACCAAATGTTTCATACGGTGCACAGCGTACATTCGGGCCTGCGAAAGCAATTAAATACGATACTGCAGGAAGTTCCCACCCTAATGATGCAATCGTCTTTGCGTAAGGAGAATGTGTATGCACAAGCGCATTTATATCTTCACGATTTCTATAATAGATAAGGTGCATATCTAATTCGCTTGATGGTTTTCTCTCTCCTTCTATCACTTCACCATCTAAATTCAATATAACTACATCTTCAGGCGTCGTTTCATAATAATCTAGACCACTTGGGCTAATTGCAACAAGACCTTGTTCACGATTGAAAATACTAATATTACCGCCAGTCCCCTTTGTTAAACCACTAGAAATCATTTTCTTTCCGTACGCTACAACTTCTTCTCTTTCTTTTTGCAGTAACATATACATCCCCCTAGTAAGAAACTTATGATGACTATTTTTCTAAAAACTATCTACTTATTGAAATAGCTTTTTTAAATTCTCCATAAACGGTGCTCTCACAATTCCTTTTTCCGTAATAATCGCTGTTACATTTTCATATGGCGTGACATCAAATGCCGGATTGTATACTTTACTTTCTTGCGGAGCAGAGTATTGTCCGAAACGATTGATCACTTCAGAAGCATCCCTTTCTTCAATTGGAATTTCTTTTCCTGTCAGTGTTTTCAAATCAATTGTCGGCGTTGGTGCTGCTACATAAAACGGAATGTTATAATATTTAGCCAAAATCGAAACACCTAATGTTCCAATTTTATTTGCTACATCACCGTTTGCTGCTACACGGTCACATCCAACGATTACCGCATCAATTTTCCCTTGTGACATGACCATTGCTGCCATATTATCTGTAATGACCGTTACATCAATTCCGGCTCGCTGCAGTTCTAATGCCGTTAACGTTGAACCTTGTAATCTAGGGCGTGTTTCATCGGAATAGATTTTCAAGTCCCATCCTTTTTCTTTCGCTAAGTACATTGGAGCTGTCGCAGTGCCATACTTAGTCGTTGCTAACGCACCTGCATTACAATGCGTTAATACCCCCATGCCATCATGGAATAATGTTAATGCATGTTCTCCAATTTGACGGTTAATTTCTTCATCTTCTCTATGAATCTCTTTTGCTTCTTCTAATAATCTATCTTTCAACTGCGCAATTGATAAGTGAGCATTCTCTTTCGCAACACTTTCCATTCTTTCAAGCGCCCAAAATAAATTTACTGCTGTCGGTCTTGATGTCGCTAAGTATGCACATACCTTTTTTACTTCCGCTATGAATTCTTCCGCCGAACTTTCCGCAACTTCCTTTACTCCTAAATACACACCGTAGGCTGCTGAAACACCTATTGCCGGCGCTCCTCGTACTTTCATTACTTGAATCGCATCCCACACACCCTCAGCCGTTTTAAAAGATTCATAGACTACTTCGTTCGGTAATACCGTTTGATCCAATAACACTAAAGCATAATCTTTCCACTGAATTGGTATTAATTGCTCTGCCATCATCTTCTCCCCTTATTTCGCACTATGCATTGACTGTTTTTTTAACGTTTCTACAAAGCTACTACCTGTTTCATATTGATTCGCTTGTAAAATAAACTTCTTCGCTGCCTGAAGACAAATTCGCTCCGCTCTAGCACGCGCTGCATCATTCTCAATACAAGTAATATCCTGTACCTTCGCTAGACCAACAATACGACGAATTAGCTCAAGACCCGTCACTGCAGATGTATCCTCTAATACAGATTGTAAATAAACTCGGTTAAAGCCTTCTTCCTTCGCCATAATCTCTGTYACATGAATATCCCAAGCRTCTAAAAACTTCTTCTTAAATAAATCAATTACATCTATCATGGTAGATTCTATCTAGTTCATATATGTATCTTTCTCAATACCAGATTGCATCACTGCATCTGCATTCACCCAAGCAAACATTAAATTCGCCATTATATTCCCAACGTCATATCCCATAGGTCCATAAAAAGCAAATTCAGGATCAATAACCTTTGTAGAATCACTTTTCACAAAAACAGAACCAGTATGTAAATCACCGTGAAGTAGCGCTTGTGCATTCGTCATAAACGAAAACTTAAGTTTTGCTACTTCCATACGAAGCTCTTTATCACTATAAATATGCTCCCTAATCCATCCTTCATTTAATTGAAACAATTCGTTGCGTTTATTATGGTTTGTGAATGGCTCTGAATATACGAGGTCCTCTGTAATCTCACATAACTCAGGATTTATATAATTCTTCACGAGTTCCTTCTTCTCTTTATGATTCATTACAACATCTGATGTTAATAGAAGAGTATTTACCATAAAAGTAGTTAAATCATTAGCAAGCCTCGGAAACATTTGATGATTTATGAGTGCTGTACGCAATATTGTGTGATTTGATAAATCTTCCATCACGCAACAATTCATCACACTATCAAACAAATATACATTTGGCACGAGTCCAGATGCTAACTCTCCTTCTAATCGCAAAACATCTGATTCTATACGGATTCGATTCGTCGACAACTTAAACTCATCTGAAATACGTGCTGTATCCCCAGCTTGCTTTACAATGACAGAAATGYTCTTCTGTTCATCMCAAACGCGGAAYACATAATTTAAATTACCATCACCTATTTCTTTACACTTTAGCCCCTTTGCATGCTCGAACTTAGGTAATTTCTCTTGCACATATGCAATCACATCTTTAGCTTCCATTAAAAAATACTTCGTAAACTTAGACATGGTTTCCCCTCCACACTAAATGTAACCGTTTTCTAAAAGCCGTAAAAAATAATAGACTGAAACTTTTTCAATCTATACTATATCTTCTCTATTGCAATACATATCTCGCTTTTATTATATCTTGTTAGAAATGAGCGTCAATGTTTCTATTTTTCATTGCAATATACTTCTTATTATATATATTTATGATGACAATAATTGTTCACAAAGATTCCGATACATTTTGTTTTATTTATTGCACAATTCTTTGTAAAATAGAAGTAAGCAGTTCCTTTTCAAATCCACAACTTCTAAGAAATATTTCCTTCCTAAGAATTTATACTTACACCATGTCTCTAACATACWCACTACTCTTTCAAACACTCATTGAAAATTTATGACTTGAAAATTACCTTTTAATTCCCTAGCAGCCTTAATTGAGAATAAATATTAATTAAATTGGTATAAAGTTGGTTTATTCTCTTGACAAAATAACCACTTCTATATGATAATTAATATCGAATTAGAATTATTATAGTTAATTAAAAAATATATTTTATGAGCAAACTAATTTCCGATGCTCAAAACCAACCTTTAGGAGGAATTTTAATATGTTATTAATCGGCACAGAAGTAAAACCGTTTAAAGCTAATGCTTACCATAATGGAGAATTTATCCAAGTTACTGACGAAAGTTTAAAAGGAAAATGGAGCGTAGTTTGTTTCTACCCAGCAGACTTCACATTCGTTTGTCCAACTGAACTTGAAGACTTACAAAACCAATACGCAACTCTAAAAGACTTAGGCGTTGAAGTATACTCTGTATCTACAGACACTCACTTCACTCACAAAGCATGGCATGATAGCTCAGAAACTATCGGCAAAATCGAATACATTATGATTGGTGACCCAACTCGCACAATCACTACAAACTTCAACGTTTTAATGGAAGAAGAAGGTCTTGCTGCTCGTGGTACATTCATCATCGATCCAGACGGCGTTATCCAATCTATGGAAATCAATGCTGACGGTATCGGCCGTGACGCAAGCATYCTTGTTAACAAAATTAAAGCAGCTCAATACGTACGTAACAACCCAGGTGAAGTTTGTCCAGCTAAATGGCAAGAGGGTTCTGCAACACTTAAACCAAGCCTTGACCTTGTAGGCAAAATCTAAGGAGTTCGATCAAAATGATACTAGATGCAGATATAAAAACACAACTATCCCAATACCTTCAGTTAATGGAGAACGATATTTTACTTAAAGTAAGCGCAGGAGACGATAACGTATCTAAAGATATGTTATCTCTAGTAGATGAATTAGCTACTATGTCATCAAAGATTACAGTAGAAAAAGTTGAACTAGAGAGAACACCAAGCTTTAGCGTAAATCGCCCTGGCGAAGACACTGGTGTCGTATTCGCTGGTATTCCATTAGGACACGAATTTACTTCATTAGTGTTAGCTTTACTACAAGTGAGTGGACGTGCTCCAAAARTTGAACAAAAATTAATCGATCAAATCAAAAACATTCAAGGCGAATATCATTTTGAATCTTATATCAGCCTAAGTTGTCATAACTGTCCTGATGTTGTACAAGCTCTTAACGTAATGAGCGTTCTAAACTCTRGTATTACACATACTATGATTGATGGCGCTGCATTCAAAGAGGAAGTAGAAAGTAAAGACATCATGGCAGTACCAACTGTTTACCTAAACGGCGAATCTTTCGGAAGCGGTCGTATGACACTTGAAGAAATTTTAGCTAAAATGGGTAACGGTCCAGATGCATCAGAGCTTTCTGATAAAGATCCATACGATGTTCTTGTTGTTGGTGGCGGCCCAGCTGGTGCAAGTGCAGCAATTTATGCAGCACGTAAAGGCATCCGTACTGGTATCGTTGCTGAGCGCTTCGGTGGTCAAGTAATGGATACTATGGGTATTGAGAACTTCATCAGCGTAAAACGCACTGAAGGTCCTAAGCTAGTAGCAAGCCTTGAAGAGCACGTAAAAGAATACGACATCGATGTAATGAATCTACAACGTGCGAAACGTTTAGAGAAAAAAGAACTTATTGAAGTGGAACTTGAAAACGGCGCTATTCTGAAAAGTAAGAGCGTAATCGTTTCAACAGGTGCTCGCTGGCGTAATGTTGGCGTACCGGGTGAAGCTGAGTTCAAAAACAAAGGTGTAGCATACTGTCCACACTGTGACGGTCCATTATTCATCGGAAAAGATGTAGCGGTTATCGGCGGTGGTAACTCTGGTATTGAAGCAGCTATCGACTTAGCAGGTATTGTTAAGCACGTAACTGTTCTTGAATTCATGCCAGAATTAAAAGCTGATGCTGTATTACAAGAACGTCTTAACAGCTTACCAAACGTAACTGTTCTGAAAAACGTTCAAACGAAAGAAATCACTGGTACTGATAAAGTAAACGGTATTTCTTACATCGATCGTGAAACTGAAGAAGTACACCATGTTGAATTACAAGGTGTATTCGTTCAAATCGGTCTTGTGCCAAACACAGACTGGTTAGGCGAAACAGTTGAACGCGTTCGCGGTGAAATCGTAACAGACAAGCACGGCGCTACAAACGTACCAGGAGTGTTTGGTGCAGGTGACTGTACAAATAATCCGTACAAACAAATCATCATCTCTATGGGTTCAGGTGCGAATGCAGCTTTAGGTGCATTTGATTACTTAATCCGTAACTAATTATATAGACGTGAGTAAAAGACGCGCTACCTATTGGTAACGCGTCTTTTTTATTACATTGTATGTAAATGGTCGTCAAATGCCTTCCAACATATTAAATCATACGGTGGTTCTATATCTAATACTACATTTATATCTTCTGCTACTACTTGTATTCTTTTGGCCGGGGTATCTCTTTTTCCTGAAGAATAAATAGCAAGCTTAAYTATTTCCTGCTTTCCATCTTCATAAATCCTTTTCTTTAAGTCTAATTGGTCAATTTGTTCTTTTGAAGGAATCTCTTTCCCTTCCCAATCACACATTTCAAATAGAGGATATCGATCCCCGTACCATTCCTCAATAATCTCAATGACTTTAAGAATAATATAATTCCCCGATACTAATTCGTAACTAACAGCATCGCCTGCTTTTAAAGAAGTATTCGCTATAAATCTCTTCGGTACTTTTTTAGCTTGTGGCTGCGGAGAATGTAACTGTTCTCTAAGTTTATTTAACACTACTTCACGTTTTCTCTGTAATTTAGGTTCATCCTCCCAGCGGGATAAATCTGCACCACTCTCTATTATTTGCAATGCCTCAAGTTTAACATTCTCTTGAAGTCTTCCTAACTTCCATTGTATGCAAGCAAATGCTAGCCAAAAAACAATAATCTCTTCATCATCTAGTTCAGTCTGGTATTCCTCAATTACAATCCTACTTGCTTCTTCATTTGAATATTCATTTCCTAACAAATCCTTATAAATTAACTGAATATCTTTAGCAATATCATCTGACAATATCGCTACTCCCCAAGCCCCCATACATTAACGCTCCAATCTATACACTAAAAATCTCTCATTCCCATTCTTCTCATAAGCACCCGGTAATCTTATTTCCTTCTTCAATTCAAATGCAGTCTGATTCTCCAAGAAGAAAATATAATCTTCAGAAGGGTAGTATAAAATAATATCAATTTCTCTCTCCACCGCTTCTACTGAAAGCAAAATGTTATTTACTACGTTCATAAACACTTGTACAGAAAATGGATTGAAGAAATAAAACCGGTTATCACGCGGATCAATCTCATATTCCTGCGCTAAACAACATTCAAACCGAATTTTATCTTTACTGTTTCTCACTTTTCGCGCATAACGATCACGATTATCCATTGCTTCTTTATAAAACTCTTCATTCATTTCAATCCCAACGGCCGAAGCACCACACTTATGGTGCATGTAAAAATTCAATCTCCCTTTTCCGCACCCAAAGTCTACAATTCGATCGCTACTTGTTATTTCATATTGATTCAATAACTCATCTAATCCGCTATATGGCGTCGGTTCATAACGGTGATAATGCATAGACTTATTAAATCCTTTTTGCTCGCCGACAGTTTTTATATTTAATACAGCATCGTAATATTGTTCGTTCATTCGTTTGCTCCTATTAAGAAATATTACTATTATTATACACCACGTACTGAATGCTCATTTTTATCAAATTAATTGATACGTGAAATTATATTATCGCGAAATCGAATATATCGACTTAACRACAAATYCCTACCAAAAAAACAGGAGCTWTCTAGCCCCTGTYYTCYAATACTTTCAATACAGTTTGTTTCAATATTTCTACTCCATCCATTATACAGCTATGATCAAACTYCATRTAYGGATGGTGTAATCCRGGTTGTAAGTTCGCCCCTAGTCCAAGCATGACAGCTTTTAAATGGGGTCTTTTCACTGTATAGTAATGGAAATCATCGCTTCCTGTCGTATACAGTGGTCCAGTACATCCCTCTTCCCCGTACACTTCAAGAATGCCTTTCCGCATGAAACGCTCAGCTTCTTCTGACACTTCAGCTCCTGGTGCGAGATCAATCCACTCATAAGAAAGTTTAGATCCCATTGATTCAGCTGACTGAATTACTTGCTCTATTTTTCGCTTCAATTCATCTAGTAATATGTTATTTTCTGCTCTTACATCTAAACTAAAGTGCCCGTTACCTGGAATAATATTTAGATTATCACCACCAGCTTGGCATCTCGTCATCTTAACAGAATAWGAYGTCTGCGGCGGTAACCATATATTTTTCAATCCAATATTGATCATCGAAATGACATCAATTGCATTTATACCTTGATGTGGGCGTGCCCCGTGTGCATCATCTCCATGAATCATCCCTTCTAAAAATGCTGCAGCTCCGTGACGAATAGATGGGGCTGCTTGTTTCAAAGGCAGTTCTTCAATCGGCCTTAAATGAACACCAAATAAGAAATCAGCATCATCCACGGCGCCCTTCTCTACCATCTTTAAGGAACCATTTCCTTTTTCCTCTGCCGGCTGAAAAATAAATCTAACAGTACCGCTATCCCATCTCATATTTTTCAATTGTAAAATAAGGCCCATCACAATTGTCATATGAGCATCGTGGCCGCATGAGTGATTCGCTTTAAATTCTCCGTCTACTTCTTGCCATAGTGCATCCATATCAGCACGAATCGCGATAACTGGATTCCCTCTTCCGATTTCAGCAATCACGCCAGGGCAATCATCAAATATTTTATATGAAATTCCTTCTTCTTTTAGAAAGTTAGTAATATAAGCTGTCGTTTCATATTCCTTCCAGCTTACTTCAGGGTTTTCATGTAAATGCTGAAAAATTTCAGTTAAACGATCTTGTAGTTCTAATGTTTTCAAAGCTTCATTCTCCTTCCCCTAATTACAAACCATTCAGATTAATTATACTTATGAAAAACAGATGTTTTTATGAACATATTGAATTTTAAGAAAAAAGTCAATTGTTTATTTTTTTAATACCGTTAATACCCGATTTCAACTCATCTTATAAAGATATCCATACAAATAGAAGATTCTATATTTTCTGTTTTTATATTGACGCTTGCATCTATTTTTAGTTATTATAACTTAATAACGTCTATTTTGCGACAATTCTAAAAATACAAACATACATAATGAGGAGGCAGTTTATGAAAAGAGAAATACCTTTTGGCATAGCAATAATCCCTATTATCATTACAGTTGCAGTTATGATGGTTACAATTGTTGTATTAAAACAAAGCCCTCACGTCCCACTTATTATCGGTACAACCGTTGCTTCTATCGTTGCCTGGCGTTACGGTTATAAATGGAACGACATTGAAGAAGCAATGTATAAAGGAATTCGCCTCGCATTACCCGCTATCGTTATCATTATTCTTGTAGGTTTAACGATCGGTGCTTGGATTGGCGGCGGAATCGTCGCAACAATGATTTATTACGGTTTAAATCTTTTAACTCCATCACTATTTTTAGTTTCAATTACAATTATTTGTTCTATTGTTGCATTAGCTATCGGTAGCTCTTGGTCTACAATGGGAACAATTGGTGTTGCAGGAATGGGAATTGGCCTAAGTATGGGAATCCCAGCTCCAATGGTTGCCGGTGCTATAATTTCCGGTTCTTATTTCGGCGATAAAATGTCACCGCTTTCAGACACGACAAACTTAGCCGCAGGATTAACAAATACAGATTTATTCACACATATTCGTCATATGTTATTTACTACAATTCCAGGTTTAATTATTACTCTTATCGTTTATGCGTTCTTAGGAAGAARCTTTGGCGMTAACAATATTGATTCAAAAAGCATCGATCAAACRTTACAAGTATTGCAACAAAACTTTGTTATCTCGCCTTTTCTATTAATTATACCAGTAGTCGTTATAGTATTGGTCGCTAAAAAAGTCCCTGCTATACCAGCTATTCTCGTAGGTGTTATTTTAGGATTCTTATCACAAGTCTTTATTCAAGGTGGTTCTGTCTCATCAGCTGTCGGTGCACTCCAAAGTGGATTTGTTATAGACACTGGAAACAAGCTAGTAGACGAACTATTTAACCGTGGTGGCTTAAGCTCTATGATGAATACAGTCTCTATGACAATTGTCGCTATGACTTTCGGAGGAGTACTAGAACATACTGGCATTCTTCGCTCAATTGTAAATCAAATTTTAAAATTAGCGACATCATCAAAAGGACTTATCGCTTCTACCATCGCATCTTGCTTTGCAACGAATCTTACTTGCTCTGAACAATATATTTCGATTGTTGTTCCTTCAAGAATGTATGCAAATGCGTACACAGAAAAAGGACTACACTCTAAAAATTTATCCAGAGCATTAGAAGATGGTGGAACATTAACTTCTGTTTTCGTACCTTGGAATACATGTGGTGTATTTATACTCGCAACACTTGGAGTAGGCGCATTCGAATATGCTCCTTATGCTATATTGAATTTCATCGTACCTATTATCTCAATCATTTATGGTATAACTGGCTTCACAATTACGAAGCTATCTGATATTGAAAAAGCAGACCTACTGAAAAAACAAAAAGCACAACTAGAAGCTTAAAATTTTTGAAACGAATACAACGGTAAATTTAGCTCATATATTGCACGAGGGCGCCCTTGTTGATAGGGCATTTCCTCGCCGCAAATATTGGCATACCTGTAATCAACTAATTTCTTTAACAGCCTTTCCGTCGATCGCCGAGTCACTTGTAAATACTCAGAAAGATCGGCCGCTGTAAATTTCAATGATGGATGCGATTGACTAAACTGAATAATTTTTGACAAGTTTGCAGGACTAAGCTTCATTTCCTTCGCTATTTTCATTAATTCAGGATTATCGTTTTTTAAACTTTGTACCCTCTGTTCTTTCGGGAACGGACCAAATAATTCTTTATCACTTGTTAGTATATAAAAGCAGCGTTCTATCGGATTATTCTTTGCGAAACCTTGAGCGATTTTTGCATTTTGCTCCGCTTCATTTACTGTTTTACCGTAACCAAATCCAACAGACACTGCGCCTTCTATATTCATAAATAAACGATCTATCGTATTTGTTTTTATACTCAATTCAATATCACCACGAGTTGTATACAAAATAAAAGTCATTTCATCAACTTGTTTAAATGAACCACGTAATTCTTTTGAAATTACATTTAATTGTTCAAGCGAGCTTTCTTGTAACTCTATAAAGGATATAATACAAGCACCAACAGTAGCTGAATGGCTTTTTGCTAACTCAGCTTTTATTTTTGCATCTTTTAACCCATGTATAATTGATTGCGTTGGATCTATCATACGCTCTGAAGGAATCCCTATTTTTTGAAGTTCATCGTAGACRGCGTGAATACTAGTTAAAGCTAAATCAACCTCTCCAGATTGATATTTAGCTAAATGAAAATCAATGATTCTCTTAATTTCATCATTACTCCATAACATATTTTCGTAATCCATCACTTGCGGCGTTTCTTTCAGACCGATGTCATGGAACACATTTGTAATAAACGAACGATCTACTAAATCAATTGAAATTTTATGAGGTTGAATACTTTGATGGTATATTATAGAAAGGAGTGAAGATGCGACAGTTGTCTCGTCTTGCTGCAAATATACACTTGGAATTGGTAATTGTTCTCTTATTTCTTTTGCCATATAATAAGGTAGGGCACCCGAGAAAAAGATAGCATCACAAGGTTTTAAACGCTTTAATAGTTCAGAAGATTCTGCCGGATGAAGGTAAATA